>NZ_JBQTHF010000016.1:0-16363 GCF_052390155.1 Actinokineospora sp.
GTGGGCCTGAAGGGAGGCGAGGTCTGATTCCGGTGCTCCCAGCCGGTCACCATTGAGGCGTGCAGCAGCTGGTGGGCCTGAAGGTAGGCGAGGTCTGATTCCGGTGCTCCCAGCCGGACACCATTGAGGCGAACCCGATGCTGTAGGGCGAGCGGAAGTGGTACATCTGATTCCGGGGCTTCTGCCGAACACGATGGCCGCCCGGGCTACAGGCGGACTTCACGTCGGTGCGGGCACCTGATTTCGATGATCTCTGCCGGACATCACTCGGCACTCCAACTCGCATGTGCGCTTTGTGGCACGTCATCGCTGATCCCGCGCGTTCGGTCGGACACCAGTGCGACCGGGCCAGTCACGCGGTGTCGATCAAGTCGGTTCCGGCGTGGCGCGGCACAAGGGCACCCTCCGGTGTCGCACACCGGAGGGTGCCCTTGTCTGGGCGCCAAGCGGGGTCACCCGCCTAGCGATCGGTCTGTCAGGGTGCTGACAGGTGGTCATCCAACCAGTCGAGTCCTGCCTCTATGGCGAGACAGCCGATCCGGCCCAGCAGATCAACTTCGCCGGTTGGGTTCAGTCGTTTCGCGCTGATGGCAAGTTCGACGTTGCGGCGACTGTAGGCCACGTCGCACATGTCCGCGAGGAATCTCCGGGCGGGCTTGGCTGAATACTGTCGACCGGACAAGAATTCGCGGACGGCTGCGCGGCAGCGTTCTCGCTGTGAGTGGGGAACCGCGGGCGGCAGAACGGAGTCAGGCACCGTCCACATCGGACTTCCGTGGTCGAGTTCCGGTCCTGGCTCTGCCACCGTCCGCCGCATCATCTGCGGACCCGTCACATTTCCGTGGTAGAACTCGGGATTACCACGCAGGAGCAGGTCGAGGCCGGCGCGCAGAAGCTCGGGCGTGTGGGACGAACTCCCGGAGACGGAGCTTGGCGCGCGAAGACCGAGCACGTGCTTTACGACGATCTCACGCTGTCCAGCGTCGGGAATGATCTTCTGGGCCCACTTGGAGGTCAGCAGATCCCGGTCCGGCCGGGCACTCGCGCCGCGAAGCGGCATCTCGCGGCGCCACAGGTCCGCGATGACGTTCTCGACCGGTCCGCGGACGAGTTGGAAGTAGCCGCGTCTGGCCCACGGCGGCCCGTCCGATTTCCCACTCGCCAAGGTGGATAACGCGTGTTGGCCGTGTTCGACGGGAATTCGCTTAGCCTCAGGGGAGGCCAAGAAGTCAAGCAGGGAAGCGAACTCGCGGTTCGGGGGCCGGTCGGCGGACGACAAGGCGGACCGCACTCGGCGGAACTGGCGGTCCAGGTAGGCGTCGACGTGATCAGCGCATCGGTCGCAGAGGTCGGCACCTGGCCAGGCGCTGACCTGGTGTTCGGGACACCGTCGACGGACGTGCACGACGGGCGCGATGTACCGGTGTAGGAAGCGATTGGTGGCGGGAGCGAATGTCAGCGTGAACGCGGACCGGGCGACCCGGTCGTCCGCGTCAGCGATATCGCCCACCGCGAAGTGGGGCGAAGTCAACGGTCTTGTCCTCTCAGATGCCAGCGGGGTGACTTGTGCACAAGCTGCGGTGGTTCGATCTGGTGGCGATCTCATGGGTGGGAGTGTGACACCGCGCGGGTCGCTCGGCAACATCCGCACCGTCGTCCGTCGGGTCCTTGGTGAAGCTGAGGTTCCCCCTCTGAACTGGACACTCTGGGATGTCTCGTCCGTCTGGAGGTAGTGCGGGGGTAGCTGGAAACGAACGGGGGTGGCGGGTGCCTGCTCGGATCGAGGTGAGGCTCGTTCCGGTCGACGGGCGGGCGGTTCCGCCGCCGCACACCGGGCCCGCGGTGTACGCGGTCGTGCTCAAGGCGGTGCGGCAGGTGGATGAAGTGTTGGCCGGGCGGATGCATGATTCGCCGAAGTTCAAGGGTTTCACCCTCACTCCGCTGCTCGGCGATGACGATCTGGCGCCCACGACGCCCGGGTGTTCGGCAGGGTTCGCGGTGAGTGTGCTCGACGATGCGCACACTGCCACGGTGTTGGCCGGGCTCAACGCGACCTCGTCTGTCCTTATCGGACGGACGGAGTATCGGGTTGTGTCGGCGGAGTCTGTGGAGTCGGTGCCCTACGAGCAGATCGTGCGGGAGGCCGAACCTCGTGCGACATGGGAGTTCGATCTGATCACGCCGGTGAGTTTCGCGACGGCGCGGGGGCAGGGTGCGCGGCGGCAGCAGCCGTGGCCGGATGCGGTTCGGGTGTTCACCAATCTTGCCGATCGGTGGGCTGCGTTCGCGCCGCCGGGTTGTGTCTTGCCGGGGCTGGTTCGTGGGGCGATCGATGAGCATCTGGAGACTTGTGCGGGTGCTGTCCGGTTGGCCGAGCACCTGGTGGAGCCGTCACAGCGGGGCAACGAGAACGGCTACCGGGTCGGGTCGGTGGGGTGGGTTGGTTGGCGGCTCGCCGCGTCGGCACGGCTGTCGGAGGTCGCGTTGCGTGGGGTCGACGCGTTGGCGCGGTTCGGTTGTTTCGCGGGGATGGGTGATCGCACGGCGATGGGTATGGGTTATGTCCGTCTCCGGCCGGAGCCACCGCGATAGCCGCTGCCAGGTGGTGTACCGGAGTCTTTCGGCTTCGTGTCGAGAGGCAGGGGTGTGCCGAAGGCGGGCAGTGGTTCGGCGTCTTTGACCTTGCCGCCTCGGCCACCGACAACTCGGTTCTTCTCGTTCTCCACGAACCACCGGTAGTTCTCGCCGTTGGGGTCTTTCGACGGTGTCAGTCTGGGGTAGTGCACGGGGTGTTTGTCGTCGTAGCCAACGGCGGCGGCGCGGATCGCCGCGCACAGTGCGCGCCCGGCGGGGGTGGCGGTGAGCACGGTCTCGAAGGTTGCCGGTAGGGCGCGCCACCTTGTTTCGGTGTCCGGTGCGGTCTGGCCCAGTGTGCGGAAGTCGTCGCACCAGTCGGTGCCTCGGCGCAGGTCGTGTCCGCTCTCGGCCAGGCGTAGTTCGACCGAGCCGAAGCCGAGTGGTTTGCCGCCGCCGATGCGGTGTCTGCCTGGATTGTTGGGCCGCCCGAACTGGTCGGGGTCGAGTATCCACAGCAGGGCGCCGAGTTCGAGGTCACTGACGTTGCGCAGGTCGATGGTGAAGGTGAATTCCTGCTCGACGCGGACCCAGGTGGTCATGGTGCGGTTCTGGTCGTCACGTGTGTCACCGCCTCGGCGGAACTCTCGGTCTTGGGCGGTGGTGTTCCAGTAGTCGACCTGTTCTGCGGCGCGCTGGTGCGGGTACACCTTGCGGCCTCGGACAACTCGGTGATCGGCGAAGAAGCTCTCTTTGCCCGCACGGCGTTCGAGCGGTGTCGGGACGCCGTTGTTGTCGCGGGCGGCGGTGTAGAACCGGCCTTGGGAGGGCTTGGGCGCGGACAGGATCTCCAGTGGGATGCCGTCGCCGAGGTGTTCGACGGCGTCGGCGGCAAGGGGGCCGTGTACGGGGCCGATGCGCAGGGCTCCGCGCCACGCGGTGTCCGGGGCGTCCTCTGCGTCGTCGTCGCGGGTGGATTGGCGGACCCAGCCGAACACGCGGTCCGCCGGGGACAACTCGGCAAGCGACTCGGCGGGAGCGATGCCATCGGGCAATAGTTCCGCCGGGCTGTTGGCGTGGAGCCTGCGGCTGATCAGCACGGGGAGCAGTTCAGTGATCAGGTCGCCCTCGCGCAGCGCGTAGCAACTGACCCAGGAATCGGGGCGCAGGACGTCGGTGCCTTGCCCGGGTACGCCTGGCGCGTCGTAGAGGTGGCGCGACCACGCGAACACCGTCTTGTTCGCCGACTGGTAGGTCTCCCACGGTTTCGCTGTACTGCCATCGGGTTTGCGCCGACTCGAAATGTCGTTGCGGCGTTCGGTCAGGTGCTGGGCCCGGTAGTCGGCGATCAGATCCCGGTAGCGCGTACCCGCGTCGTCCATGCGCAGTTGTGTGCGGGGGTTGGTCTGCACCCCGGGATCGGCATGGACGCACTCGACGGGGAACAGGCGTTCGTCGTGCTTGCCGGTGATGTTCGCGTTGGTGCGGTGGACGAATCCGCGCAACAGCGCGCCGGGGCCGAGTGGTTGGTGGTTCGCCGATCCGCGCGAGGCGGCGCCGAGGTCGGCCGGTCGCGCCTGATCGGTGTCGGCGCCGCTGCGCCAGATCGACACCACCCGCCAGTACCGGTAGGACGCGCGACCGAGGTGTTCCACCAGTTCCACCCAGGCCGACGCCTTGTCGCCATGCACGGGAACTGTGCCGTCCGGGTAGCGGCAAGCGGGACCCCGGTACATGGGCAGCGCGGCGCCCTTGATCATGGCGGAGTCGTTGCCGTAGTCCAGCCAGAGGCAGGCCATGGCCGCGGCGGGCTTGCCGTCGGCGGTGAGCCGGACGAGTACGGGGTGCACGTTCAGGCCGCTGCGGGCGTCGGGGCGGTAGCCGAGCGGGGCGGGGTGGTCGAACACGCCCATCCGGGAGTTCGTGACGGCCTCGTACACCGAGCGCAGCGCGCCTTTGATCGACGTGGGCGGCAGGTACACGCGCCGCTCGCCGTCGACGTCCGCGACGCGGGTGCCGAAGGTGCGGTGGCCGTTGGGCGCAGTGGTGCCCGCGTCGGGGATGAGCAGCGGGGTCACGGTGGTGAGGGTGACGGCGAGCCGCCCGGTCCACCGGTCGTGGTGCAGGCGGTCGTGGCCCGCGGGCGCGTGCCTGCCCAGCCGCTGGTCGAGTGCGTCGCTGTCCAGCGCGGGCACGAAGTGGTAGGGGTTGTGGAACTTGTCGGTGCCGGTCACGCCGCGGCCTCCTGCCCTGTCGAGGCCTCGCTGTCGGAACGTTCCCACGTGGTGGTGTCCTGCCATCGGATGCCGTGGAGCAGTTCGTCGAGCACGTAGGCGTTGCCGTAGTCGTCCTGGGCGACGTACTCGCGCAGCAGCAGCCCGGCGCGCGCAACGGCTGCTGGCGCGGCGGGGAGGCCGGGTACGCGCAGGGTGCCGATCCGGTGCTCGCGCAACGATTGCCAACCGTCGGACGGGGCGCCGTCCGGCGTCCCCCACAGCATCAGGGTCTGCTCGAAGGTGGCGTGCACTGGGTGGGAGTCCGCGGCGCCGAACGGGGTTCCGGCGCGGGAGACGACGACGTCGTCCTGCGCGAGCAGCACGGCTCGGCCGAGCCCGGCCGATTCGTGCACCCAGCGCAGCTCGATCGGGCCCTCGGCGAAGAACCGGGCGTCGAACACCGTCGTGGGATCAAGCGGCGGCCCACCGCGGTCCAGCAGGCCGCCGTGGGCCCGGACGAAGCCGTGCCAGGCGGTGGTGCTCACCAGTCCCGTCGGTGGGTCGGGGAACCCGGCTGCGTCCACGGCGTCGGTGACCGTGATCGACTCGGCGCTCGCCCAGTACAGCGTGGTCATCGGTGGTCTCCTTAGGCCTCAAGGTGTTGAGTCCAGATCGCGGGGTCGGGCCAGAGGTCGCGGGCGAGGGCGAGGACCGCGGCCCGGCGGGTGCCCGCGTCGCCGTCGAGGGTGAGCGTGTGCTCGTTCCAGCCGGCAGGAAGGCCTTCGGTGTGTTCTCCGGCGGAGATGTCGATCCGGTCGATTCGCACGGCGCCGAGGCCGCGGGTGCCGCCATGTCCGAAGGGGACGGTGCCCGCGGTCAGCGCGGCGACCGCGTAGAGCAGCAGGGTGATCGCGGCCGAGCGCGTGCTGTCGACGTCGAATCGGGTCAGGTCGATGTCGAAGCGCAGTGGTTGCCAGGTAACACCGTGGGGCTCCAGCACGGTGTAGAGCATGCCGTCGGACGCGCCGCCGCTCCACCGGTCGACAGCGACGTGGGTCGCCTCCTGCCAGCCGTCGACCGGCGGCCCGGCCCGGTCGTCGGCGCGGGTGAGGTAATCGCGCCACCGCTGGTGGCTCAGCGCGGCGGCGGGCAACTCGGCATAGGTGTCCGAAATGGACAGTGCACCGCGCCGATCCTGGCTGCCGAACAGCGCTTCGAACGGGGGGCAGGCGAGCGCGAGCACGCGATGTGACAAGGTGAAGTCGCCTGTGGCGGACAGGTTGAGGACCGTCCGCACCGAGCGCTCCACTTCGGACCGGACGATCCCCTTGACCGACGATCCGGGCAGTACGGGTACCGGCTCGCCGGTGTCCGGGTGGGCGTCCATCAGAGGTAGCAGGTGCACGCGTTCGGCCTGGACGTTCGCCCCGACGAGCAGCGGCCCGTCGGGGCGCCAGCCGAGGGTGAGGCGCAGGACCCTGGGACCGGGCCGCTCGGCCGCGGCACCGCCGACGGGAACGGGGTACTCGGCCGTGCGCGGGGCGCCGCGGGTGATCGCGGCGAGAATGCCGGTGCGGTTGCGGATGTCGGCGGACCGCAACTCGACGCTGCCAGGGGCAGCGACGAGGCGACCGAGGCCGCGGGTGGTCGCCGCGCCGAGCACCAGTCCCTCGTCCCGCAGTGCGGCGGCCAGCGCGTGCAGCCCGTCGGCCAGGGCGGTCCGCCCGTCCTGGCCGGTTTCGACGTCCTCGGCGACTAGTCGCAGGAACAGGGTGGTGCCTGCGGGCAGGATCTCGCGTTCGTATTTCACTCGGTAGGCGGCCGCGCCGCTGCGCCGGTCGATGCCGACGCCGTCGCGGATAGCCGGAACCGGGGCCGACCCGTCGCGGGCGCGCAGCGGGGCGTCGGCCACCGTGATCAGACTGGCCAATAGCGGTTCCCCGGCGCCCGCTCCCCCGTCTGGGTCCCGGCGCGCGGTGCCGTCCCACACCGCGGTGGTCCGGTCCGTTCCCTCGCGCCGGTCCCACCAGGAGCGGAGCACGCCCGCCAGCGAGGTGCCCGGCACATACGGTTCGCCGCGGCCGTCGCGGGCCACGGTGAGGTCGAGGTAGGGATCGTCGTGAGTACCGCCGACGTGCAACGGCGTCCTGGCGACCAGGGTCGCGGTCAGCTCCCACCGGGTGTGCACCTGCCGGTAGCGCTGTCGGCGTGCCCCCTGCCGGATCTTGCTCGCGGAGGATCTACCCGCGGTGTCCCGATGTGTCCGCCTCGGGGCGGCGGCAGGCGGAATCACCGATTTTCGTGGCGCAGCGGCGGAGTTCGGCGGGCGGGAAGGCCCGGATCGCTCGGCATCGATGTTGGCGAGGACGTCGAGCACGAACAGGCTGAACGCGTCGAGCAGTGCGGCAGACGGCGCCGCGGACATGCCCAACTCCTCGGCGGCATCTGCGACCAGAACGGGCAGATGATTGTCGGTTGGCCCACGCAGGGCGGCGAGAGTGTCGACGAGTCCCGCGATGGCGCCGCGTTTGGCCCGCCGGACCAGGAACGCGTCCAGCCGGGCGTCTACGCCCGGGATGTTCACCGCCGACACCAGCTCGCGAACGGCACCGCGCTGTGACCTGCTGACCGAGCGCAGCGCGGCGGTCAGGCGGTGCCGGGCGTCCGAATCGTCCTCGGCGACCCGTCGCACCAGTACCCGGCGCAACGCCGCCCTGGTCACGACGTCCAGATAGGTCCGGTCGCGTTCGCTCAACTCGCCGGACACGGCGGGCGGACTCGGTGCTGTCTCGGGATCCTGCGCGGTGCCCGCAATGGTCACCGATGGTCTGCTGAGCAGGTCGGCGTCCACCGCGACCTGGCCGAATCCCTCGCCGCGGCGCTCCCCGATGCCCGCGGACACGAGTGCGCGCCACCGGGCCGGATCGACTGGCCCCTGGGCCACGCGCAGCAGCAGGCAGGACCCGGCGGCGAGACCCACCAGCGACGGCCGGGGCAGCCGCCACGACCCCTGCCAGGACTCGGTTCGACCGGTGCGGGTCTGCGATTCGACCCGCTCGACCCGCGCGCCGAGACACGCCCCCACCGCGGCCACCACGTCCTCGACCCGACCGCTCAAGCGCAGCCTGCTGTCACGCACCAGTACGTCCGCGAGCGCCCACACGGTGAACTTATCGGTCGGCACCGGCGGCGCCGCCACGTCGGCGGGCGCACCGACCTCAACCCGCACCCGGCCGTACTCGCTCTTGCTGGCGGCGCCGATCCGGGCCTGCCCGGCCAGCCGCGTCTGCCAGCCGGAGCCGAGGGCTACGTCCAGGTCGCGGCGGACCTGGGGGGCGAGCCGCAGTTCGCCGCGGAGAACCCGGCCCGCCGGGATGGCCTCGACGGTGAACACCCCGCCGTCCTCGCCGGTCGGCCTGCCGGTGTGCTCGGTGACCACGTTGTGGGTGATCAGCCGGGTGTTCCTGGACACGACACGCACCCGGTCGGGCCCGTCCTGGGCGACCCATCCGGTGCGCAGGCCCCGCACGCCGTCGTGTTGGCCGAGGAGTTGGTTGTGCAGGACGCCGTCGGCGGCGTGCTTGATCGCGCCGAGCGCGGCGGGCGCCGGGCGAGCGGGCTGCCCGTCGATGGCGGGCAACGCGTTGGTCACCACCGCGGCACCGGTGGCCAGCGCCAGCCGCAGCGGCTGCGGACCCTCCAGTGTGCGCAGCACCCACGCGAGCAGCGCGGTGCCTGGCAGGTGGTCGTGTCCGTGCACGACGTTGCCCAGGGTGGCCCTTGGGCAGCGAACCGCGTCCACGGTGGTGAACTCCAGCGGGATCCGCACCCAGTCCTCGTCGCCCCGCACCGAGGCGCGGGTGAAGCCCAGCGGGTCGGCGGTGTCGGACCGGGCGGGCGGGGCGGGCGGTTCGGTGGCGGCAGCCCACTCGGCACACGAATCGACCCAGTTCGTCCACTCAGGACATCCGTCAGCAACCACGGCGACCTCGACCTCGCCGCTACCGCGGCGCCGGTCCCCACCCAGGGCCCGCAACCAGGCAGCGCCCAGGACGAGCAAGACCGTCGCGGCGGTGCGCTCGTCACCGCTGAGGTCGGCGTCGAGCTCCAACGGCCCGGTCAGCTCCAGCCCGGCTCTGGCCATCTCGACGAACCGCACCATGCGCTCCTGCGCCCGACCGGTGTCCCGGTCGATCGCCACCCCCGGCTTGACGAACGTGGTGGCCCTGGCCAATTCCGTGGCCCCGGCCAGGCGCGCGCGCAGCGATTCCGACACCCGAGCCGACCGTACCCGCAGTGCCGCGGCAGCAGGCGCGTGACTGTCCACATCGGAGTTCCGGTTGCCGAACAGGTATCGGTGCCAGCGCGTCCACTGCCCGGGCGTGCCGCCGTCGAGTCCGAGCGCGACCTGTAGGCAGGACTCCCGATAGACGCCGGTGAGCGTGGTGCCCGGCAGGTAGGGCAGCTCGTCGCTGTCTCGCCGGATCAGCGCGTTCACCCCCGCCTGCGCGCCCGCACCCGACCCGACATGCCAGTCGGACAAGGTGTGCACCCGCAGCGTCGCCGAGGTGGGCAGCGGAACCGGGGTCATCGGACCAGCTCTCCTTGCGCGGGGCCGCCTGCTCGGCGGGTGGGATCGATGAAGTCGGCGTCGAGGAAGTCCAGCAGCAAAGTCGACGGTTCGGTTGCCGCACCGGACAACGTGGGCACGTCGGTAAACAGGGTCTGGCCGAGTTGCCCGAGCAACCCGCCCAGTTCCGGGCGCTTGAGCAGGTGGCCGAACAACCGCTCCGCGGCGTCACGGCCATTGTCGACGAGTTCGGCGCGCAACCGGTAGAGCTGTGTGGCGGGCAACGCCTCACCCGGTTCCGGATGAGCGAGGACGGGTACCTCGCGGGCGAGCCGTTCCAGCTCCCGCCAATCACGCCCGCGCGCGGCATCGGGCACGGGCAGGTTCTCGCGCAGGACAGCGAAGGGGCGGCGCAGCAGGCCGCGCGGACTTCTGCGGATCTCGGCGAGGTCCCGCCCGATCGAGTCGTAGTGCACCTGCCAGTCCAACGCGGACACCCTGGCCTGCCGCGACAACGCCTTAGCCGAGTCGCACGCCTGCTCACACAGCCGATAGGCAATCGAGAACGGGAAGTGCGGCTTGACCACCGCGACCCCGGCCGCGGCGGTCAGGTGGCCGGCCCCGCCATGTCGA
This sequence comes from Actinokineospora sp., assembly GCF_052390155.1. Classification (NCBI taxonomy): domain Bacteria; kingdom Bacillati; phylum Actinomycetota; class Actinomycetes; order Pseudonocardiales; family Pseudonocardiaceae; genus Actinokineospora; species Actinokineospora sp. Next base: position 9,994 of record NZ_JBQTHF010000016.1, read on the forward strand.
GCGGCCTCCTCGGCGAGCACTCCCACAGCGCTGTGGCGCTCGAACGCACGCAGGTACTCGGCGACAAACGGCAACGCGTAGTCGCCGTCGACCAGCGCGGTCAGATCGTCGCCGCTGGCGATCAGCGGCACGAGCGGCAACGCTTGGCCCGCCCGGACCGGATCGGCCGCGTCGCGGACCTCCCGCAACCACTTGACCGCGTCGACCAAGGCAGCGTGGGTGCACTTGTCCAGCGCGACACTGAACTCGTGGAAACGGTCCTGATAGGAGCCGTCGCCGAGCCCCCGGATCAGATCCCCGATCCCGTTGCCGTCGGCGTGCACCACGCCGAGCCATTTGACGTCGCCGCGCAGCACCGACTCCAGGTCGCCTGCCGCGATCAGCTCCCCCCCGTCACCCAGGCGCTCGCGCAGTTGATGACGCCCCCGCCAGTTCGCGGCGCGCTTGGCGATGCTCGCGGCCGACAACGGCTCCGCGCCGTCACCGGAGCCGTCGTCGAGCAACCCCGCGGCGGGCAGGTCGCTGGTCGCGCAGGCCGCCACCACCGGCAGCCGGGGCAGCCGGGCCTGGGGCTGCGCGCCGCGCGCACGCACGTCGGCCAAGAGCCGTTCCAGATCCCGCACGTCGCACGGAACCAGCTCCGTGCGGCCATCGGGCAGCTCCAGCCACACCCCCAACACGTGCACACCGCAGGCGACAACATCCGTCTTCACCTGTTGGACCGGCCGCAGCGCACGCGTGCTCACCTCACGCACCAGGGTGCGGCACGCTTCCGCTTCCTTCGCGGGGTCGGCCGCGCTGACCATGTGCAGTGCGCGTCCTGACACGGACACGACCTGCGTGACCGTTGTCCCTGGCTCCGCCGCTTCGAGGTCTTTGATCGTCGCGTCCAGCCACTCGGTGGTGATCTCGGCGACCAACCCCGACGCGCCCGCGGCCTCTCGGAGCTTGTTGGTGCTGAAGATGTAGGACTGCTTGCCCAGCACGTCCAGCAACACAGCGTGCACCTGTTGGCCTCCGCGTATCAGGAGAAATTCCGTTCATCGGATACAGACGGACGAAACCGCGCCGGTCACGGAAACCGCAGGTGGGCGACAGCTTTCACCGTCGCCCACCACGACCGGCAGCATGTGCGCCAGTGACTCCCCTGCCATCTCAATCCGATCCGGGATGTCGCACAGGACAGTCCGCAGGGGCTGGACCCGCCGTGCTGGCGGACCTGGCGACGAGCACACCGTAGGCCACCACACCCTGACCAGGCCACTCGCCCGCAACGGCTCTCGTCGGGAGCGCGCGATCATCCGGGCAGGACCGGACCGCCGCCGCGGCCGGATGCCACGGTGGCGACCTCGACGTAGTAGGGGACCGCCGCGTTGTCCTCCAGTTCGTGCAGGGTGACCGCAAGGGTGTTGAGCGAGCGCCCGAGGAGCACGGCGATGGGGAATGGGACTCGGAGGAACAGGTGTACCTGCCGAGTGCCCGCATCGACAGCGTGCGCGTGTATCCGTTGCGCGACATCAGCGACGAGCCCATTGGCTGCCACTGCCGGAATCTTCGCGCCCTCCGCGCGTCGAATCTGCATCTGGCCTGCGTACCGGCCGGGGTGACTGGCGACGTAGGTGTCGAACTCGCCCCCACACAGTGTCGGCACGAGGTCGACGAAGACAGCGACAGGCGCGAGTGGTTGAGCAGTCAGGTTCTCAGTGGTAACGCTGAGTGCGATCGGCTCGGGCTCCGGCTCCGGCTTTCCCCAACTCGCGCTGCCCTGGTCGTCGATGGTCACCAGGCGGCCGCTTGGAATCGGAACGGCGGCACCCACCGCGAACGCGATGCTGTGGTGCGCCCCGCCCTGAACGCGCAGATGCCGCGTGCCTGCGATCGACAGCAGGTTGGGCAAGTCCGCGAGGAAGGGCGCCAAGTCCGACCACACCGCTCGGCTCGGCACCCGCGTGCCCTGTCCGAGCGGCCGGGTGCGCACCGCGAGCGGAGCCTCAGGAGTTCCCTGTGGCCCGAGGCGGGTCTGGATGTCCATGAGCAGTTCGGTGTCGCCGAGGCGTGCGACCGCCTTCATTCGCTGCCTGGCTATCACGGTGGTGAGTTCGGCGATGCTTGCACGGTCGAGCATCGAGTACTGCTTGAACCCGGACAGCGTCCCGACCGGCAGGCCGAGAAGGGTGTCCGGGGCATGGAAGTCAAGGGCGGCACCGGTTGCGGGATCGCCGTTGATCACGCTGCCCACGGCGAAGGTGAACGCCGGGTCGCGCGCGAGGCGGAGCAACTCCGGCACCTCGACGTCTCTGACCACGTCGGACCGCACCATGTCCGGGGTGACGATCAGAACGGCGCCCGACAAGCCGGATGTCAGTGCCTCGCGCAGTCGGAGGGTCGTGTCGCCGGGAGGCAGGTCCGTGACGTCGTGCCACACCGGGACTCCGGTCGCCCGCAGCGCCCACGCGAGTCCTTCGGCAAGCTCGCGCCCGTCCGAGGTGCGATAGCTGATGAACACCGGCGCGAGTTCCCGGACACCGACCACCTGCCCAACAACCGCGGATCTCCTCGACGAGGGTGTCGATGTCATGTGCGCGCACTACCTTCCGCTGCCGGTAACGGCTGCATCGGTCGCCATGGCCGCGCCCACTCCAGGCAACGCCGCACGAATCCGGCAGACGACTATCCTTCGCTCATCGTTTGCGTGCTGTTACAGCCCGCATCGGCTGACGCTGTTCACCAGTGACTGACGGACAACGGACGCACCGGGAGACCGACATGCCCCTCGGATCGCCGGAACTGACGCTCGTCCGAGGCGCCGCACCCGCCGCGAAAACAGGTTCGCTCAGCGCCACAGCCACGGACGGCACCCTGGTCATCGTGCTCGGCACCGCGCTGGGCACCGCGTTCGGCCCGGAGACGATCAAAACATTCCTGACCACCAACCAGGACGGGCGCTGGGGGTTCGCGACCTGCTTCCTGATCGGCGTCGGCCTGGTGCTGGCCGGGTTCCTCCGGCGCCGCACGGTGACCAGGAACCGCAGCGTCGCCATCGTGGTGACCGCGCGCGACACCGGCCGCGAACCGGCGCGCGGAGCAGACTTGCACGATCAGGCCGAGGCTTACTGCGGCCAGTTCTCCATCACCCTTCGCGCCACGACCACACTCGACAGTTCAGACCGCGCGCAACAGGTCGACGAACTCGGGGAACTGGTCATGCGCGCGATCCACATGGCCCGCGTGCTCACCCCCGACGCCATGCGAATCCACATCGTGCCCACCATGCGCCTAACGGCCGCCTTCCGGTTCGGCGCGTATCTCGGCAACGCGAACCCCACCGCCGTCGTCCACCAGGGCGACGGCGCTGGGGCTTATTTCCCCGCTGTCACGCTGCGCCCGACTCCGAAGTACAGGCCCATGCTCACCGTGCACGACGCTGAACCGTTCCCCGACGGCGACGCCGACAAGATGGCGATTGCCGTTGACCTGCAAGGCAGAGGGCCCGATTTCATGGAACCGGTTCGACAGGAGTGCCGAAACCGCAGGATCGGAAACGTCGTGCTGCTCAGCCTGGACGACGCCACCATCCCCCGCGATCCCGACACGTTCGCCGCCATCGTCGAGCAGATCACCGACGTCTCGCGCAGTAGCGGCGCGGCGGGAACAACTCGCGGCGATCGCTTCATCATGCTCAGCGGCCCAGTCGCCATCTCCATCGGTCTTGGCGCACGTCTTGCGGCGCAACAACGAACTTCCTGGACCCCGCTCAGCTACAACGCTGACGCCACGAGATACGAGTCGCTCTGAGCGACCCAGTACATCGAGTACGCACGGTTGCACGACTTCTACCGCTGGTAACGAAAGGCGATTGCACCGCGACTACTGGTTGATCGAGCAGGCAACCCATTCCGTGACTGTTGGAGTCGACCAGACATGCCCGTAGACAAGACCGAGCGCGAGATCGGAGCCCTGGTCGGTCAGATCGAGCTCGGCGAGATCAAACTGCCGGAGATCCAACGCGGCTACGTGTGGAAGCCGACTCAGGTGGCCAAACTCGTCGAGTCGCTCTATCGCGGCTACCCGTCTGGCTCGCTGCTGTTCTGGCAGACCGACGACGCTCCCCAGACCAGGGCGGTCTCGATCGGCGACCCCGTGGCGAAACCGGCTGTCGTGCCGCTGTACCTCTTGGACGGGCAGCAACGCCTGACGTCGCTACACCGAGTGCTCAAGAACCACTCGGACGCCGCGATCGTGTTCAACGTCGAGAAAGAGACATTCCAGAACCAGAGCGCCGCCACGGCGAGGGACCCGCGATGGATCAAGGTCCACGACGTCCTCAAGCCCGGCGTAGATCAATGGGAATTGGTCGGCGCGCTGCACAAGGTCAACCCCGACCTCGCGCCGAACGACATCAGCAGGCGCCTGCAACGTCTGGCCGCGATCCCTGGCCACAAGTTCCACATGGAAGTGTTGCGTGACTTCCCCTACGAGGAGGTCACCCAGATCTTCGTCCGGGTGAACAGCGGCGGGCGTTCGCTCAAGACTTCCGACCTCGCATTGGCGACCTTGTCCGCACGCTGGCCCGGCGTCCTGGCGAAACTGGAAATCGAAGCGGCCCATTGGGCCGTTCGGGGATATGGGCACGTCGACGTCACCTTCCTGACCAGGGCCCTCACTGGCGCGGTACTCGGTCGAGGACTGTCCGCCTGGTCGCATTCCCGCCTGGTAGCGGCCAGCGACGAGGAACTCGAACGTGGCTGGACGACGGTTCGACGCGGACTTCGCCACCTGGTGCCGCTGCTGCAGAACAACCTCGGCGTATCACACAGCAAGCTGCTCCCGTCGATGGTCGTCCTCCTTCCCCTGATCGTATTGCTCGGAGAGCGAGCAGACGAAAAGCTGGACACCATGGATGCCAACGGGATCCTGTACTGGTTCCTCGTTGCGACGACCCGCAACCGGTACAGCGGCTCCACCGATACCCGGCTCGGCCAGGACATCCCCGCGGCACGCACCGGGGACCCGGTTCGCCAACTGCTCAGCAACCTTGGCGTGATCGGCGCCGGACTCGCGGTCACCCCACAGGATCTGGTCGGCCGATCGGTGGGCAGCCCGTTCTTCTTCCTGAGTTTCCTGACCGCCAAAGAGGCGGGAGCGAGGGACTGGTGGGGCGGCATCGGCCTCTCGGCAGCCGCCGAGGGCAGCCAAACCCTGGAGTACCACCACATCCATCCACAAGCGACACTCAAGAACCACGCCGCCCGCTACAGCAAAGCCGAAATCAACGACCTGGCCAACCTCGCGTTCATCTCCGGCAAGGCCAACCGCAAGATAAGCCACCGCTCGCCCAGCCACTACTTCCCCACCCTCGGCGACGACGAGCTCGCGGCACACCTGATCCCGCTGGGCGACTCCTTGCGCGACGCTGACACATACCGGTCGTTCCTCGCAGCTCGACGCGTGCTTCTCGCCGAGGCCATGACCAAGCTGCTGCACCGGTTCAAGCCCGAGTGGCTCGACCTCGCCGCCGCGCCCGCCGACCCCATCTCCGGCTCCGTTCTTGAGTTCGTGCGCTATGACAACCCCAGAGGAGACGATGTACTCGTCGCGACCGCACGCGGCGAGGGCATCGACTGGTCGGGGGCGATGTCGGTGTCGGAGTTGGACAACGTCCTCTCGGCCGCCCGCGCGGGTGTCGACGGCGACCTGATTGTCGCGGCCGAGAACGTGCCCGTCCGAATCGATGACGAGTTGATCGAGATCCCGCTCGGCCCGTTCCTGGTGACCGGCACCGCGACAGAATGGAGCGACGTCCTCGACCGGGAGAAGGATGACGCACAGCCCATCGCGGACTATGCCGCCCCAGAAACGACGAGGTGGGACGGCGAACGCCTCTCGTTCCCGGTCACCAGCACCGACTGAGGCACAACGCGACAAGTCGATGCGCGAGAACGAACCCCGGTCACATCGAACCGGCGGTCTCGTCGACGCGTGGCCGGGTGCTTGCACGGGCGGTGTCCGTCGCATCGCAGTGGGTGCACGCCGAACGCCCTGGTCGGGAGCCGACGACCACCAGCAGTCTGTACTCCACTGCGACCTCACCCTCGCCGCAACAGTCGAACCTCGATCCGTCGTACCGCGTGTTGACCCCACACCCGGCCACGTACCCCAAGATCAACGCGAGCGGTCAGGTCCCACCTCCAACCCCGGGGACCGCTCGCACCCAGGTCAACACCACAAAACCACCACAACCCACCACCCGCGCCACCCCCACGACGATCACCCTCGCGGACCGCTCGCAACCTCAGGTATCCTCGCAGGTCACAGGGCCCGAAAACCCCGAGCCCTGATTCCGGTGCTCCCAGCCGGACACCATTGAGGC
>NZ_JBQTHF010000017.1:0-77018 GCF_052390155.1 Actinokineospora sp.
GGTCTCGGCGCGCCGCAGCGCCGCCTGGGGGTCGCCGAGCGGGTGGCGCACCCCCGGGGCGCTGGTCCGCCCCGGCAGCACCGGGGGGTTGCGCCACCCGGCCCGGTCCACCTGCCGCCCGCAGTCCTGCAGGTGCTCCAGGGCCAGCCGCAGGTCGTCGGCCGCGTAGGCGTGGGCGGCCGCGGCGAGCCGGGTCAGCGCGACGACCACGGGGTGGTCGGTGCGGTGGCCGCAGGTCTCGACGATCTGGGCGGTGAACTCCCGGCCGTCGAGTTCCACCGCGGTCGCGAGCCGCAGCAGGCCCGCCACGGTGGCCGTCTCCAGCCACCGCTCGCCCATCGACGCCATCGCGGCGGTGGCCTGCGCGGTGCCCTCGCCCACCCGGCCCGCGCCGACGTGCACCAGCGCCTGGCCGATCCGCGCGACGGCCGTCGCGGCCGGGTCGTGTTCGCGCCGGGACACCTCCAGCGCGATGTCCGACCACGACTCGGCGTGGGCGGCCTGGTCGGCGATGGCGAGCGCGGTGAGCACCATCGGCACGGCGGTGTGCGCGTGGCCGGTGGGGGATTCGAGCGCGAGGATGCCGTGGCCGAGCCGGGCGACCTCCACACTGGACACCGACCCGGTGAGCACCGCCGACTCCAGGAGCACGGCCAGCAGTTCCCGCCCCGCAGGCGTGGCCATGGCCCGGTTGTGGTCCAGACCACGCAGTCGGCGCACCGCGTCCGCCAGCCGGTGCGGGTCGCCGTGGTCGACGGCGCGCACGCGGGCCTCCATGCGCAGCGCCAGTTCCCGCTCGGTGCCGGTGAGCGCGTCGGCGTCGCCGCACTCCGCCGCCACCTGCCGCACCACCTCGGTGACCGCGGCCGGTGCAGTGGCCAGCGCGAGCGGCGAGAGCCGGGCCACCGCCGAGGCCCGCGCCGACACCGAGCGCACCAGCGACACCGCCTCCAGGATGTGCCGAACCGACGTGGACGTGTCGTCCACGCGCTCCACCGCGGCCAGTTCCAGCAGCAACTCGGCTCGGTCGACGCTCTCCGCGGCGGTGTCGAGCAGGGCCCGCCGGAGGTACCGGGCGGCGGCCGCGGCGGCACCGCGGGCCGCGGCGGACTCGGCGGCCTCCCGCAGCGAGTCGACCGCCCAGGCGTCCTGTTGGGACGGTACGGCGACCAGGTGCGCGGCGACCTCCTCGGCGGGCGAACCCGTGCGGTACAACAGGGTCGCGGCGGCCACGTGCAGCCGCTCGGTCTCCGCCGCGGGGGTCAGCACGTCGACCGCGGCGCGCACGGCCGCGTGCACGAACCGCGCGGGTGGGCCCGGCACCAGCAGCCCCTGCTGGGCCAGCGAACGCACGACCTCGGCGTACCCGACCGCGTCGAGCCCGGTGAGCAGCGCGACGAGGTCCGGGTCGGCGGCGTCGCCCAGGCAGCCCACCGCGCGCAGGAACGCGTGCACGGCCTCTGGTTGCGGGCGCACCCGGGCCAGCACCCGCTCGCCCAGCGCGACCGGCGCGAGGGTGTGGACCAGCTCGACGCTGTCGTCGGTGGGCAGGCGGCCCGCCGCGGCCAGTTCGGCGAGCACGCACCGGGCGATCAGCGGGTTTCCGCCGGACATGGCGTGGCAGGCCCGCACGAACACGTCGGTGCCCGGCTCCCCGCACACCAGGTGGACCAGCGACCGCACGCCGTCGAGGGTCAGTGGCGCGGGCCGCAGCAGCCGGTCCGCGTGCTCGATCAGGTGCCGGACCCGCGGCGCCCGGGTGTCCGCGCCGCCCTCGCGGACGGTGACGACCACGAGCACGGGCACCACGTCGAGCCGGTTCACCAGGTACCCGAGGCCGCGCTGGGACGCCTCGTCGGCCCACTGCACGTCGTCGATGAGCAGCACCACCGGGGCCCGCTCGCCGAGCACGGTGAGCAGGTGGCGCAGCGCGGGCAGCAGCGCCTGCTGGTCGGGCACGAGCCACTCGCTGCCCGCCGCGCTGCCGTGCGCGGTGAACAGCGGCCGCACGTGCTCCGACACCCCCGCCACCACGCGGACCCGTTCGGCCTCGGTCAGCTCGGTCACCGCGGGCTCGCACAACTGCCGCAGCACGCCGACCGGGAGCCTGCGCTCGACCGCGGCGGCGGTGGCCCGCAGCACCAGCGCGCCCGTGGCCGCGGCCGCCGCGCCGAACCCGTGCAGCAGGGCGGTCTTGCCGACGCCGAGCGGCCCGCCGACGACGATGAGAGATCCCCGGCGCCGGTCCAGCGCGCGCAGGGCGTCGGCCAGTTCGGCGGCCTCGCCGTCCCGCTCGACCAGCGACCCGTCCCCAGGCGGCATCGTCAGCCGTCCCCACCTGACACCAGCGGCATCCTCTCGCCCGACCGGCCGCTTCTTGGGGCCGAGTGAAACACAGCCGTCAAGCCCGCGGGCCCACCTGGGCAGCGGTGCCGACTGGTGCCCCCGGCGCGGCGGTCACCCGCGGTCGTCCGGGGTCAGCAGCGCGACCGCCGCGGCCATGGCCACCAGCGCCGCGCAGCCGACCACGACGGCGACCCGCATGCCGTCGGCGAACGCGCCGACGGCCGCGTCGGCGAGCGCGGAGCGGGCGGGCTCGGGCAGGCCGTCGGCGACCCGGATCGCCTCGGCGAGGGAGCCGCGCGCGGTGTCGGCGGGAACGGCGGCGGGAATCGCGTCGCCGACACCGACCCGGTAGACCGCCGCGGAAATGCTGCCGAGTACCGCGATTCCCAGCGCACCACCGAGTTCGGTGGCCGTCTCGGACAGCGCCGACGCCGTGCCCGCCCGCTCGGGCGGCGCGGCGGCCAGCACGAGATCGGTGGCCAGCACGATCACCATGCCCAGCCCGGTGGTCAGCACGCTGCCGCCGACGACCACGGCGACCAGGCCGGTGTCGTCGGTGACCGTCGCAGGCAGCCCGAACCCGGCGGCCGCGGTCAGCAGGCCCGCGACGACGATTGTCCTGGCCCGCAAGCGTTTCGCCATGATCCCGCCGAGGACGAGACCGAGCACCAGGGTGCCGATGGCGGGCAGCCGCCAGAGCGCGGCACCGAACGGACTGATCCGCAGCACCACGAGGAAGTACAGCGAGCTGAACAGGATCATGCCCAGGAGGGCGAACTGCAACACGACCGTCGTCGCGAGCGCGGCACTGAAGCGGCGGTCCCGAAACAGTGTCGGATCGAGCAGCGGATTCGCCGAATCCCGTTGCCTGCGAAGGAAAACGACACCGAGCAGACACCCGGCCGCGACCGCGGCCACCGAGACCACACCGGCGTCGCCTTCGGCGAGCCGCTTGCCGCCGTAGATCACCGACAGCACCGCCGCGAGGGACAGCAGCGCGCCCGGCACGTCGAACCGGCCCACCGCGCGACCGCGGAACTCCGGCAGCAGCACGGGTCCCGCGGCCAGCAGCAGGACCATCACCGGGACGTTGACGAGGAACACCGACCCCCACCAGAACCGTTCCAAAAGGACACCCGCGACGATCGGCCCGATCATCGCGCCCGCCCCGAAACCCGCCGTCCACAACGCGATCGCGGACCGGCGCCGCGCCGGGTCGGGGAACATGGTGCGGATCAGCGCCAGCGTGGACGGCGCGATCGTCGCCCCCGCGACGCCGAGCAGCACCCGCCCGACGATCACCAGTTCCGCGCTGTCGGCGAACGCGGTCAGCACCGACGCGGCCCCGAAGCCCACGGCGCCCAGCAGCAGCAGCCTGCGCCTGCCGATCCGGTCGCCGAGCGCGCCCATCGCGATCAGCAGGCCCGCCAGCAGGAAGCCGTAGCTGTCCATGATCCACAGGAGCTGGCCGGGGCTCGGGCCGAGGTCGAGGGTCAGCGCGGGAACGGCGTGGAACAGCACGCTGGTGTCCATCGACACCAGCAGGCAGGCGAGCACGATGACGCCCAGCCCGAGCCACTCGCGCCGCCCGGCCGCCAGCCGGGCCTGGTCGACACCCATCGTCCCCCCGCTCCGTCGCGATCACCGTACGAGCGGGCGCGGGCCGGGGACACGACGCGCAGGGTCAGTCCGATGCGGGGTTCCGCCCTGGCGGCGGATCGAGTAGGGCGAGGTCCGGCGGCACCAGCGTGGTGGAGAGCACGAGTTCGCGGAACAGGTTGTCGTTGAGCGCGTTGCCGACCGGTTCGCCGACTTCCTCCCGGACGAGCCCGTATACCCCGCCCGTGGACAGCCGGGCCCGCACGTCGATGACCATGTGCTCCACCCGGCGGTGCGTCCACGTCGAGTGCGGCTGGAGTTCGGCGAGCAGCTCGGCGGTCTGCTGCCGGGACAGCGGCTGCGGCCGGGCCTCGTGCAGCAGGTACCGCTGACCCATCGCGACCAGCACCAGCCGCTCGTCCGGGGTGAGCCGCCACGTCTTGGGCGGCTGGGTGAGATCGGTGCCCGCTCCCGACATCCCAAGATCAACTAGTCCGAGCAGGCCCACGCGGCAGATTTCGACTGCCTGGCAAGTTGCACCTCGCAGGGTGCCGGGCGGACCAACGGCCCCTGAATGGCCCTTGACGAACGTCGCGCGCAGTCTATCGTATTGGTTTTCGAAACCTGTCGATGATCACGACGGCTGAGTCGGTTAACAGGAGATTACCAAAGTATGGTTACGAATCGAACTCCGCCCGCGGCGCCGCGAAAGCCAGCGCCGAAAAGCGGAGCGGTCGGCGCCGTGGACCGCTATTTCGAGATCAGCGCGCGCGGCTCCAATATCGGCCGCGAAGTACGCGGCGGATTCGCGACCTTCTTCGCGATGTCCTATATCGTGGTACTCAATCCACTGATCATCGGCACGGTTCTGGACGCGGACGGAAATCTGCTCGGAAACGCCAAGGACATCCCCACCAGCATCGCCGCGGTGGGCAGTGTCACCTGCCTCGCGGCGGGCCTGCTGACCATCCTCATGGGGATCGTCGGCCGCTACCCGTTCGCCATCGCGGTCGGCCTGGGGCTGAACTCCTTCCTGGCTGTGGCGGTCGCGTCCAAGATGTCCTGGCCGGAGGCCATGGGGCTGGTCCTCGTCGAGGGCGTCGTGATCACCCTGCTGGTCCTCACCAAAGTCCGCACCGCGATCCTGCACGCGATACCCAATGACCTCAAAACCGCGATGAGCGTCGGCATCGGCTTGTTCATCGCCTTCATCGGACTGGTCGACGCCGGTTTCGTCCGGCGCGTCCCGGACGTCGCGGGTACCACGGTCCCGGTCGGTCTCGGAATCGGCGGGGAATTGTACGGCTGGCCGACCGCGGTATTCGTTTTCGGGCTCCTGCTCACCGCGGTGCTCGTCATGCGCCGGATACGCGGCGCGATCATCATCGGCATGGCGTCGGCCACCGTGGTCGCCATCCTGATCGAGGCGATCTTTCGACCGGGCCCGGCGTTCGTCAATGGTCAACGCGTAGCGACCGGTTGGCAACTGAACGTGCCCACCGTGCCGACCGATTTCTTCGCCTTTCCCGATCTGTCCCTCATCGGCGACGTCGATCCCCTTGGCGGTTTCAGCCGCGTGGGCGTGCTCGCGGCGCTGATGATCGTGTTCACCTTGTTGCTGTCGGACTTCTTCGACACCATGGGCACCGTGGTGGGCCTGAGCAGTGAGGCGCGGTTGCTGGATCGGGACGGCCGGGTACCCAGGGTCGGCCAGGTGCTCCTGGTCGACTCGCTCGCGGCCACCGCGGGCGGGGTGGTGTCGAGTTCGTCCAACACGACCTACATCGAGTCCGCCGCGGGCATCGGCGAGGGCGCGCGCACCGGCTTCGCGAACCTGATCACCGGGACGATGTTCCTGGCCGCGATGTTCGTCGTGCCGCTGGTGTCGGTGGTGCCGTTCGAGGCGGCCACGCCCGCGCTGGTGATCGTCGGGCTGGCGATGACCTCGCAGATCCGCCGGATCGACTTCAGCGACGTCGGCATCGTGGTCCCGTGCCTGCTGACCGCGGTGCTGATGCCGTTCACCTACTCGATCGCCGCGGGCCTCGGCGCGGGCATGATCACCTTCGTCGTCCTGCGTGCTTTCCAGGGCCGCGCCAGGGAGATCCATCCCCTGCTGTGGACGGTCGCGGCGCTGTTCGCCCTGTACTTCGTGGCACATCCCCTTCGAGTCCTGCTCGGGATCGTGTGACGATGTACGGCGGACTGAGATAGGCGGCTGGCCATGGACCTCTTCGGGATATACGGCGCACGCGCGGACGGTGAGAACACCGGCACGGGCGGCGCTCCCGAAGAGGCCGCCGATGCCCACCTGCTCGACCCCGACCCGCCCCTCGCCGACGAACGCGTGACCGACACCGTCGAGATCGTCGGGCTGGCGCCCGAGCCCGAGTCGGGCAGGCACTCGATGGAGGCCGCCGTCACGGTCTACCCGCCGGAGGCAGGCCCCACCGCGGCCCGCGACGAACAGGTCGAGCGCTACCTGCAGGAAATCGGCGGGGTGGACGAGAGCAGGCACATAGTCCGGCCCTACGCCCGGACCGGCGGCCGCACCAGGTCGGGGGTGGGTCTCGCGCTGGAGACCCTGCTGGTGACCAGCGCGACGGCGCACCCTGAACCCCTGGCCGCGGAACACCGCTTCGTCTGCCGACTGTGCGTGGACCCGTTGTCGGTAGCCGAGATCGCCGTCTACACCCGCCTGCCGATCGGCGCGGCCCGGGTGGTGATCGCCGACATGATCGACCTGGGCCTGCTGATCGCGGGCCGCACCGAGTCCACCATGAACGGCCCGTCCATCGACCTGCTTTCCCGCGTCCTGCACGGCCTCCGCGACCTCTGACGCCGTGAGTCCGGCGGGCGGCAGCGGCTCCGGTCGCCGGATTCGAGCGGGCTCACACCGCACCTTCCTCGGCCGAGTCGGACTCGGGCGCCGCGCGTAGTGCGTCCATCTCGGCCAGCGCCGCGGTGCCGAGCCGCACCAGTTCCCTGAGCGGCTCGTAGTCGATGATGAATTCGAATACGTCCCTCCTGGTCCCGCAGGTGAACTCCGCCTCGTCGCCCGCCAAGACGGAGACCTTCATCGGGCAGCCCTCGCGGATGGCCACCCACGAGCTGATCGTGATGTTTCCGTTCATGTCGTTGTCTCGACTCCCGCCACATCCGGTGCTTCTCGGTCACTTCCCAGTCGCTCACCTGGACTGCCGCCTGGCGACCGCCCTGATCTGCGCTTCGGTCAGGGCGTCCTTGGCCGCGCCCACGTCTGCCAGTCCGATCACCGCCGCCTCGCCGGGCGGAGCCAGCATGGCCACGTCCGCCGCGTCGGTGACGAAGACGACCAGCTCCCGCAGGCGGCCGGAACCGTCGCGACACGGGACCGACCAGCGGTCCTCCTCGTAGCGGTGCATCTCGACTCCTGGAACAGCCGGTGTAGCGTTGTGACGCGGTCTGGTGCAGGTGGAACAACTGGTGTGCACCACAGTGGATTGTGCGCACCAGTTACACAATGCCCTGATCGGGTGAGTTCGGCTGACTGCCCGTGACTGCTAGGGTGCGTCCATGGCAGGTTTCAGTGAAGGCGCCCCGCGCGCTCGCACGCTGGCCGCGATGCTGCAGGAAGCGCGCACCGGCTTCGGTATCAGTGCTCGCGAACTGGCGCGCCGCCTCCAGGTGGCACACACCACCGTCGGCCGCTGGGAGAACGGGCAGACCGTCCCCAACGCCGAAGACGTGTCCGCCCTACTGGCCTGCCTGGAGATCGGCGGCGAGGAACGCGAACGCATCCTGTCCCTGGCCCGCGACACCGTGACCGACGACTGGCTGACCTCCGGCCTGCCCGGCGTCGCCCAACAGTTGGCCAGCGTGCTGGAGTTCGAGCGCACCGCCCGACACATCACCCAGTGGGCGCCGCTCCTCATTCCCGGCCTGCTCCAGACCAGCGACTACGCCCGTGCCACGCTCGGCCCAGGCACACTGCCTCGTGACGAAACCGAAACACGGCTCCTGATGCGCATGGCCCGCCGCGACGCCCTCGTTCGCCGCGATCCCACGCGGTTGATCGCCGTCATCGGCGAACCAGCGATTCGTGGCGGGATCGGCGGCCACGCGGTGATGGTCGATCAACTGCGGCACTTGCTGAAGATGGCCGAGGTCGACTCCGTCACCATCCAGATCGCCGGCCTGGCGGGCGCCTGGCACCCAGGCCACATGGGGCCATTCCTGCTCTACGAGTTCGAGGAACTCCGGCCCATCGTTTACCTGGAGCACCACCGAACCGGCGCGTTCGTCGTCGACGACGACGACATCAAGGACTACCGCGCAGCCGTGGACATCATTCGCGGTGTAGCGATGTCTCCGGCGGAATCTCTCACGTTAATCACCGATGTCCTCACGACCATGGAGCAATCATGACGGCACCCCGTTGGCGCAAGTCGAGCCACAGCGGCCAAGAAGGCGATTGCGTGGAGCTGGCCCACACCCTCGACACCGTGCGCGACAGCAAGAACCCCCACGGCCCCACCCTCACCGCCAACATCCCCGCCTTGCTCAAAGCCCTCAAACCCGCCTCCTGACGCCACCGCCGCACGAGAGTGGACCTACGATGTCTGGACACCTCGAACATGCCGCTGGCGCACTGAACGCGGCAAGCCAGGCTCTCCCGATAGAACACGTACGGACCGCAAGCGCGCAGATTCAGAATGTAGTGCAGGCGATCCAGCAGGCGGGGGGAGCACGCGGGCAAGAATTGATCCAGTGCGCCCTAGCGGTTCAGAGCGAATTGGACACCCTGGCCGACAAGCTCGCCGAGCTTCGCGAACGGCTCAACTCCGCTGCGGTGATCGCCCTGCAGGGCGGTACCTGAAGCAATGTGGGCAGCGAAAGTGCCCGAAAAAACCCACCTGTCTTGCCGCCGCCGGCAGCACCAACAGGGTTCGCAAACAGACATCGCGACAGGTATCCCGAGGGCGCGTTGCCGTACTCCGACGATCTTCCTCCCCGAGTCCGGCGCGGGCAACGCAACTCGCCAATGACCGGACGCCTGCAGGTCGGAGGCAAGGACTTCGGCACACTCGACGCGGCCCGAAACGACCCGTGGACCAGCGAAGTCAACTCACGAATACGAGCGCTCGGACTTCATGATGACGTTTATGCCGTCAACAATCATGTCGAGATGAAGGCTGTAGCCGCGATGATCGCATCGGGAGCTACCTGCGCCCAAGTTGTCATAAACCATTCGCCGTGCGGTTCTGAACCGAGGGCCAGAATGGGTTGCGACCAGTATCTTCCCGCATTTATTCCACACGGAAGCACACTCACCGTCTTCGGTACCGACGCTCAAGGAAGCCCGTTCCAGCGGACATACGAGGGGAAGGCGCCACAGTGATCCCGAGCATTCTCGAAGTCTCGTTTATCAATGTGGACGACCTCACTGGTAACGACGACCTGGTGTCAGCAGTCCGCGAATTGAATGCCGGCGGGGTCGAGATCCCCTGGGCATGGTGTATCTCCGCCGGACCGACAGACCCCTTGTCATCCGATCGGCGGACCTTGACCATCGGGGTCAACAACACAGTCGGTGTGCTCGTGTGGTCGCCGGGACGGGGGCGTCAAGTGCCACAGGCCGGAGCCAACCCGGAGTGGTCCACCTACTATCTGGCGGGAATGTACGACACATCCATTCCGCCGAATGCCGAGGTTCCACCGGAAACCGTGTACGAGGCGCTCGCCGAGTTTCTGGACACCCGTTCGCTGCCGACCTGCATCGAATGGCAGCGCGCCGTAGATCCGGCATAACCGCCCGGTAACGCGGTTGGCGCGCAAGGGTTTCGTGGGATTTTCACTCGATGGTGTGGGGTCGCCGGTGTGGACCGGGTGCGGGGCCGGAATTGTCGGTGGTGCTCGGGACGATGGTCACATGTCCGAGTTGGCGATCAAGCACAACGACCCCGGCCGGTTCTGGGCGTCGCGTGGTCCGGCGTTGGCTGATGCCCTCGCCGGGGTGCTGACGCGACTGCGGGCCGACTACGCGGAACTGCTGGCGCTGGTGGGCGAGATCGACCGCGAGGATATCCACCGGCTCGCCGGGTACGGCTCGCCTGCCCAACTCGTGTCGGCGCTGACCAGAGTCGGCCCCCGGCAGGCGAAGCGGCTGCTGGTGCAGGCCGAGCAGGTGCGCGCGGAGACGACGCCGATCGGCCACGTCAGCCCGCCGCCGCTGCCCGCGACGGCGGCGGCGCTGGCCGATGCCGCGATCGACGGTGCGCACATCGAGGTGATCGCCCGGGCGATGGCCGAGGTCCCACCTGGGTCGACGCCCCGGCTCGCGCCGAGATCGAGTCCGCGTTGGCCAAGTCGGCCCGCACCGCTGATCCGATCGAACTGCGCGCGTGCGCCGACCGGATGCTGGCGGTGCTCGACCAGGACGGCCCCGAACCCGTGGACACGCCGATCCCCGAGCCGGGCAATCGCCTGTCCTGGCGCAGGCGGCGCGATGGCCGGGTCTGGGGCCGGTTCGAGTTGTGCCCGGCGGACGGCGCGACGTTCGAGGCGTTGGTGGGTCCGTTGGGCAAACCGCGCTCCACCGGGGACACGCCGGATCGGCGAGCACAGTCCGAGCGCGACGGCGACGCCCTCGCCGAGATCCTCGATCGGGCCATCGCCACCCCCGAACTGCCGACCGAAGCGGGAGAACGCCCACACCTCAACGTCACGATCGCGTTGACGGCGCTGGAATCCACCGTCGGTCGCGCCCTGCTCGACGGAACCGGCACGCTCAGCGCCGCGCAGGCGCGCGTGATCGCCTGCGACGCCAAGGTCATCCCGTACGTGCTCGGCGGCGCGGGCCAGCCCCTCGACGTCGGTCGCGCCCGCTACACAGTCCCGAACCACCTGCGCCGCGCGCTGATCCTGCGCGATCGAGGCTGCTGTTTCCCCGGCTGCGACCGCAGACCACGCGCCTGCGCCGCCCATCACGTGCGGTTTTGGGCCAACGGAGGTACCACCAGCCTGCAAAACTTGATCTTGCTGTGTCCCCGGCACCACCGGCTGTGCCACCACAGCGAATGGGACGTCCGAATCGCCGACGACGGGCTCCCGGAGTTCACCCCGCCCGCCTACCTCGACCGACAGCGAAGACCCCTGCGCAACACCACCCACGCCGCCGCGGCCTGACCGCCGTCCGGCCACACCCGTTGCACCCCGACCAGGGCGCGAGCCCAGCGGCTCGATTCACCGTACGGACGCGCCGCAGTTCGGCGGTGCTCCCCCGGTGCCATCGGCGAACGCGGGCGCGCACTCGGCTCGCCGTGGCGTAGTCAACGAACCGCCACCCGGTGTCGCCTGGCCGCTGTTGGTGATCACCGCGAGGCTGTGCAGCACGGTCCGCATTTCGGCCGAGTCGATGTTGGGGAATTCGTGCGCGTACTTCTGGTCCATCGCCAGGGAATTGGTCGACTTACCGCCGGTGGCATCGACGATGTAAGCGCCGTACGTCTTGAGTGTTTCGGCGATCTTGCGGACGTCCGGTCGGGTGATCCAGCTCAGGTCGTAGTCCGGCGGGAGAGCCATCAGTGAACCCATGTTCACGTGCGGATTCGTCCCGTGATAGCGGTCCTGCCAGCCCTTGTCGGCCTTGTACGCGGGCCAGCGGAAACCGTTGTTCGCCTTGCTGCAGCTCAGCCCGCAGTTCATGCCCAGCTTCAGCGCGTGCCGGATCGGCTGGGGACCGACGAGTTCGCCGCCGCGGATGGTGCCGCCGATGCCCGACAGGCCCGATCCGCCGTGACAGCCCTCGATTCCCTGCCCGGTAAGGGAAAGCGGCTTCCACGAGTAGTTCCAGGACGGGTCGCCGCCTTTGGTCAGTGTCATCGGCTGGCCCTGCAAGACCGTCTTCTTGTCGGGTGTGTCCATGAGCAGGGTGGCGCAATGGTTCCACGAACCGTCCGCTTCGAGCTTCGGATCGGTGTGCACCCGGTTCCGCTCGCCCGTGTCGTTCTGGCGGACCGTCTTGACCGGGAATCCGGGGTCGACGCTGATGTCTTCCTTGTCCAGATAGAGCCACTGGAACCGGGGGTCGAACGCCTGATACTCGGCCGTGGTGGCCAGCGGCAGATTCCACACCGAGTCCCAGGCGAACGGCCAGGCGTAGACATCCCGCGCCGGGGACGCGGCGGGCGAGCCGGGAACGGCGTCGACGGCCTCCAGGTCGGCGGGTTCCGCACCCTGCCACGTCAGGGGCTCCACCACCGGCTCGGCGCCCTCGCGGAACGTCACCACCGCCGCCCGGTTCTGGCCGGGCTTCTTGTTGTCCCGCACCACCAGCGTGACCACCTCGGTCGCGCTGTGCCGAATCAAGGCCGCCCCGCTCACCCCGGAGACCATTCCCCGGCCGACGGAGTGCCACTCGGTGTCACCGAGAACAGGCGTGGCGAGCGAGACAACGAGGGCACCCACGAGCAGGGGCACGAATGCTTTCGGCATGCCCGGAAATTAACAGACGAACGGGCCGCGACCAATGCGACCAAAGTCGGCCGACAATCACACCACAAAAGTGGATGTGAATAGCCCGACTAAAGTCGGCGGTCCATTTCCGATACATTTCCGCGCGGACGTGGCGATCGTCGTTTCCGCCGGACCGAGCCAGGTCCGGGGCGGTGACAGCGGCCGGGATAGCATCGGCGTGGTCAGCCAAGTCCCGTCTGAGGAGCTTCCGTGTCGCCATCAGGTGCCGAGCCGTCCGTAATCCCGTCGAGCATCACGGTGCCCGCCGGGACGACCGCCGGTACCGCGATCCGCGACGCGGGCATCCAGGCGAAGGGGCCGCGGGCGATCGTCGTCGTCCGTGATGCCGAAGGGCAACTGCGCGATCTGTCGTGGGCGCCCGCGGCCGACGCGGAGGTCGAGCTCGTCACTGCGGACAGCGCGGACGGGCGCAGCGTCATCCGGCACTCCTGCGCGCACGTGCTCGCCCAGGCGGTGCAGCAGGAGTTCCCCGAGGCGAACCTCGGCATCGGCCCGCCGATCAAGGACGGCTTCTACTACGACTTCCAGGTCGAGCGCCCGTTCACCCCCGACGACCTGCGCGCGCTGGAGAAGCGCATGAAGCAGATCATCAAGGGCGCGCAGCGGTTCTCCCGCCGCGTGCTGGAGTCCACGGACGCGGCCAAGGCCGAGCTGGCCGCCGAGCCGTTCAAGCTCGAACTGGTCGACATCAAGAGCGACGTGGACACCTCGGAGGTCATGGAGGTCGGCGGCGGCGAGCTGACCGTCTACGACAACCTCGACCCGCGCACCGGCGCGACCGTGTGGGGCGACCTCTGCCGCGGCCCGCATGTGCCGACCACCAAGCACATCCCGGCGTTCCGGCTGATGCGCTCGGCCGCCGCCTACTGGCGCGGCGACCAGAACAACCAGCAGCTCCAACGGGTCTACGGCACCGCG
This sequence comes from Actinokineospora sp., assembly GCF_052390155.1. Lineage (NCBI taxonomy): Bacteria > Bacillati > Actinomycetota > Actinomycetes > Pseudonocardiales > Pseudonocardiaceae > Actinokineospora > Actinokineospora sp. The sequence goes on from NZ_JBQTHF010000017.1 coordinate 13,381, forward strand.
TGGGAGTCCGCGGAAGCCCTCGACGCCTACCTGGAGTTGCTCGCGGAGGCCGAGAAGCGCGACCACCGCAAGCTCGGCGCCGAGCTGGACCTGTTCTCGTTCCCGGACGAGATCGGCTCCGGGCTCGCGGTGTTCCACCCGCGCGGCGGCATCATCCGCCAGGAGATGGAGAACCACTCGCGGGCGCGGCACGTCGAGGCGGGCTACGACTTCGTCTACTCGCCGCACATCGCCAAGGGCAACCTGTTCCAGACCTCCGGGCACCTGGACTGGTACCGCGACGGCATGTACCCGGCCATGCACCTCGACGAGGAACTCGACGCCGAGGGCGCCGTGCGCAAGCCCGGCCAGGACTACTTCCTCAAGCCGATGAACTGCCCGTTCCACGACCTGATCTTCCGCTCGCGCGGCCGGTCCTACCGCGAGCTGCCGCTGCGGATGTTCGAGTTCGGCTCGGTGTACCGCTACGAGAAGTCCGGCACGATCCACGGGCTCACCCGGGTGCGCGGCATGACGCAGGACGACGCGCACATCTTCTGCACCCCCGACCAGGTGCAGGACGAGCTCAAGGCGCTGCTCGGCTTCGTGCTGAACCTGTTGCGCGACTTCGGTTTGGACGACTTCTACCTGGAGCTGTCCACCCGAAACGAGGAGAAGTACGTCGGCTCCGACGACATCTGGGCGAAGGCCACCGAGGCGCTGCGGGTGGCCGCGACCGACTCGGGGCTCGAACTGGTGCCGGACCCGGGCGGCGCCGCGTTCTACGGGCCGAAGGTCTCCGTGCAGGCGCGCGACGCGCTCGGCCGCACCTGGCAGATGTCCACGATCCAGTTGGACTTCAACCTGCCCGAGGCGTTCGAGTTGGAGTACTCCGCGGCCGACGGCACCCGGCAGCGGCCGGTGATGATCCACCGCGCGCTGTTCGGCTCCATCGAGCGGTTCTTCGCGGTGCTCACCGAGCACTACTCCGGCGCGTTCCCGGCCTGGCTGTCGCCGGTCCAGGTGGTCGGCATCCCGATCGCGCAGGAGCACGAGGAGCACCTGCACGAGGTGCGCAAAGCGTTGCGGGCCAAGGGAGTCCGGGCCGACGTCGACGCTTCCGACGACCGGATGCAGAAGAAGATCCGCACCCACACCACGCAGAAGGTGCCGTTCATGCTGCTCGCGGGCGGCGCCGACGTCGAGGCGGGCGCGGTGTCCTTCCGCTTCCGCGACGGCACCCAGATCAACGGCGTGCCGGTGGACCAGGCCGTGGCGACGATCGCCGACTGGGTTTCCCGCCGGGAGAACGCCTCGCCGACCGCCGAACTACTGGCCACCTGACCTCACAGGTCGTCCGCTTCGACCAGCCCGTCCTGGATGGCCCGCGCGACCAGCGCGGCCTTGGTCCGGGCGGGTCTGCCGACGTTGGCGTACTTGAGCCGCACGCGGTCGAGATAGGTGTTGACGGTGCGGACGGTGACCCCGATCCGCTGTGCCACCAACTGTTTCGACTCGCTCTGGAACCACTCGACCAGCACCTCCTGCTCGCGCGCGGACAGCCGCGGCTGCGCGGGCCGGACGTTGGCCGCGATCGCCCCCGCGAGGGCGGGCGCGATGTAGGGCCGGTGCTCGGCCGCCGCGATCGTCGCCGCGACCAGGTGGTCCTTGCCCTCGGCCTTGGTGAGGTAGGTGGCGGCCCCCAGTTCGAGGCAGTTCAGCGCGACGTGCTCGTCCTCGCGCATGGTGTAGACCACGACCTGCCTGCCCGCGTCGACCAGCCTGCGGAGGTCGCCGTAGGCCGCCGACCGGTCGGGCGACAACCGCAGATCCAGCACCACCACCTGCGCGGTGTCCCCGGGCGGGGTCCACGCGGCCTTCGCCGTCGTGCCGGTCGCGACCACCGCGATCGGCGGATCGGCCGCGGCGAACCAGGCTTCCACCCCCGCGAGGATCGCCGGGTGGTCGTCGATCACCGCAGCGGTGACGGGTTCACGGACTCCCACACTGCCTCCATCCAGAGCACATTCCCGGACATGACCCGGTCCACCCGGACATGGCGGGATTCCGGGGCGGGCGGCGGTTCGGCGACCTCGGTGACGACGCTCATCCGCACCCGTTCGGGGCACCGCAGCACCGTCACCCGCGCACCGGAGGTGGCCAGGACGAGTACCTGCGAAACCGAGTCCAGCAATTCGCGGCGCACCGCGGTGTCCAGCGGGCACGGCTCACCGCGCACGGCCAGCTGCACCGAGACCCCGTGGCGTTCGGCGACGTCGAGGCCCGCGCGCAGTTCGTGCACCAGATGGTCGGACACGTCGTCGCCCTGCGCGAAGAGCCTGCGCATCCGCGCGGCGTCGACCGCGCAGCGCCGCCGGGTGTCCTCGGCGGCCGGGTCGAGCGTGCCGGTCGCCAGCCCGGCGAGCAGCGGCGCGGTGGTCACCAGCAGTTCGGCGTAACGCTGTTCGCGGTCGCGGTGCATGTGTTCCGCGGCGGCCTCGTCGGTGCGCACCCGCTCTTCGGCCCGCGCCGACGCGCTCGCGGAGACCGCGATCCCGCGCAGGATGCCCGCGGCCATCCCCACTCCGAGTTGGGCGCCCGCGACCGACACCGCGGAGATCGCCATCGACGCCAGCGCGGGCCCCGGCGCGCCGACCAGGACGACCTCGCCGACGGCGAGCACCAGGTGCGTACCGAGGAACGCCGCGACGGCCGCCAGCGACAGGTCGAAGAGCAGGACCAGCCCGTACCACCCGATCAGGCCGAAGCACCAGTGTTCCACTCGGACGGTCGGCTCGGGCGGCAGGCCCGCGGACACGATCGCCGACGCCGCCAACAGCAGCGCGACACCGCTCCAGCGGATCGGCGTCGGGATGTTCTTCTGCCGCAGCACGAAGTACGCGCCGCCCACGCCGACCAGCGCCAGCACTGCGAATCCGGCGATCTCCGACCACGACCCGCCGACCCGGCTGTAGGTCCGCACCGGCGGCGCGGCGCTGAGTCCGAACTGGACAGTCAGCGCCACCAGCAGCAGGGCCGCGCGGACCGCGGTCACCAACCGGTGCTGGATCATCGCGGCGCCGCCGGATCTTCGCTCGGTCATGCGGGCCACATCCAGCACACGGTCGTCCCGGCGCCGACGGCCGAGGTGACCTCGGCCCGACCGCCCACGGCGCTCATCCGGTCCACAATGGACGCCGAGATGCCCCGTCGGTGCGGCGACACCGCGGCGGGCCGGAACCCGCGGCCCCGGTCCACCACCCGCACGGCCACACCGCCGCCGTCGCGCTGGTGGGCGCACAGGGTGGTGTGCGTGTCACCCGCGTGCTGCCGGACGTTGTTCAGCGCCTCCCGCACGCCGAAGAAGATCGCGAACGCCGCGGCGGCGGGCAGGGTCAGCGGACCGCGGACGTCCCAGTCGATCCGCAGCCCCGGATAATGGACCAGCCTGCCCAGCAGGCTCGCGAGGTCGATCTCCCGCGCCACGCTGCCCGGAACCGTGCCCAGCGCCTCCAGGTCCCGCCGCGCCCGCTCCGGCAGCCAGCCGACGTCGTCGATCGACCCGGTCGAGACCATCAGCAGGGTGGTGCTCGCGGTGTCGTGCAGCATGGCCAGATACTCGCGCTCGGCGGCCCGCCGCGCCACGGCCACCGAGGCGTCCCTGCGCTGGACGGCGGCCCGTTCGGCGATCCGGTCCGCGATCCGGGCGGCGCCGCGGACCAGCACGAAGCCCACCCAGGCGAGCAGGGTCTGCACGGCCAGGCGCACGCCGACGCCGAGGAGCCCGTCGTCGGGCCCGGCGAGCAGGTTGCCCACCATGAAGCCCGCGACGCTCGCCCCGGCGACACACCACGCGGCCACCGGCCGGTGCGGCCACTCGTAGAAGCACGTCACGGACGTGATCGAGGCGACCGCGAACACCCAGCTACTGACCGGCTGCGGGCCGATGTCGAGCTGGCTCAGCCCCACGGTGACCACGATCAGCACGTCGACCGCGCTGAACCAGGTCGTCGGCAGGCTGTGGCGCAGCCGGAGTCGGAACACGCACCAGCCGGTCACGCAGCCCACGAGCGCGATCACCGCCCCGAGGTCGACCGCGTCCGCCGCGAACACGCCGAAGGCGCCCGACAGCACGACCACGATGCAGCGCAGCCAGAGCGCGGCCCGGCTGGCGGCGACGTGGAGATGGCGTTCACTGAGGCCGATGTAGCCCTCGCGGGGAGGCGGGCCCACGGTGTCGTTCACCGTGGCCGGCGCCCCTGCCCAACTCATGGGCACAAGGTAACCCAGCAAGCACGCCTGGGAACCCTGCGTGCCGCGGTCAACCGCGGCTGTGCCCGGATGCTCGGCACTCCGGGATACGGCACCCGGCGACTCGGCGTAGAAAGAGGGGGACGATTCGACGCACGCGAGCGGTGGTGGCCCTTGTCGGTGGTTCGGTCCGGGACTGTCCGGCGATGGTCGCTCGTCGCGGCCATGGCCGCTGTCGCGCTGGCGACGCCGACCGTGCTGGCCGCCCTGCCCACGGCGGGCGCGCCGGTCGACGCGGCCGACCTGCGCGATCGGATGCTGGCTTCCGCCGGGCAGCCCCACCAGGGCTTCGCCGAGGTCCGCGGCACGCTGGCGCTGCCCGAGCTGCCGCGGATCGAGGACGTGACGGCGCTGCTGACCGGCACCACCCGGGTGCGCACGTGGTACGGGTCGCCCGACCGGTGGCGGTTCGACGTCGTCTCCACGGCCGGGGAGCGGGACGTGTACCGCACACCGGACGGGGAGTACGTCTGGGACTACGGCGCGAACCTGCTGACCCAGGTGCTCGGCGAGGCCCCCGTGCGACTGCCCCGCGCGGGCGACTTCCTGCCGCCGGATCTCGCCAGGCGCGTGCTGTCGACGGCTGGCGACGACGCGGTGAGCCCGCTCGCGGGGCGTCGGGTGGCCGGGCGGGAAGCGGTCGGGCTGCGGCTGATCCCGGCCGACCCGGCGTCCACGATCGGCCGCGTGGACCTCTGGGCCGACGCGGACACCGGCCTGCCGGTCCACGTCGAGGTGACCGCGCGCGGCGCGGACACCCCGGTGCTCGTCAGCCGGTTCGTCGAGCTGAGCACCACCGCGCCGGACGCGGGTGTCCTCACACCGGTCTTCGCTCCGGGCGCCGGGTTCACTGTCGTGGCGGCCCCGGACATCGCCGACGCCCTCGGCGTGCTCGGCGGCGATCCACCGCCCGCCCGGCTCGCGGGCCGGGCGCTGCGCGAGGCCGACGCGGGCGGCGTGCGCGGCGTCGGGGTGTACGGCACGGACCTGTCCGCGTTCATCGCGCTGCCGGTGCCCCGCGAGGTCGGCGCGTCGGCGTCGGACGCGGCGGGCAAGGCGGGCGCCACCAGCGTCGAACTGCCGGGTGGCCGGGCGATGTCGCTGTCCATCGCGCCGCTGTCCGTGGTGATCGCGCGGTCGGACGTCGCCCGGCGCTGGTACCTGCTCGCCGGTCTGGTCGCCCCCCAGGTCCTGCTCGACGCGGCCGCCGAGCTGTCGCTGGTGCCCAGGAGCGGCCGATGATCGTCACCCGGGCGCTGACCAAACGCTACGGCCGGACCCTCGCGGTGGACGCCGTCGACCTCGACGTCCGCGAAGGCGACCGTTACGCGTTCCTCGGTCCCAACGGCTCGGGCAAGACGACCCTGGTCCGCATGCTCCTCGGCCTCGTCTACGCGACCAGCGGCGAGATCGAGGTTCTCGGCAAACCCATCCCCGCGCGCGCCGCCGCGGTGCTGCCGTCGATCGGGTCGCTGGTCGAGGGGCCTGCCGCCTACCGGCACCTCTCCGGCCGGCGCAACCTCGAACTGTTCGACGCGGCGGGCGCGGGCGGCAGGCGCGACCGCACTCGGCGGGTCGAGGACGCGCTCGACCAGGTCGGGCTGGCGGGGATCGACCGCCGCCCGGTTTCCGCGTACTCGCTGGGGATGCGGCAGCGGCTCGGGCTGGCCGCCGCGCTGCTGCGCAGGCCGCGGCTGCTCATCCTGGACGAGCCGACCAACGGCCTCGACCCGCGCGGCATCCGGGAGATCCGCGACCTGCTGATCGCCCTGAACCTGGCCGGTACCACGGTGTTCCTGTCCAGCCACCTACTGTCCGAAGTGGAGCAACTGGGGACCAGGGTCGGCATCGTGGACCGGGGCAGGCTGGTATTGCAGGACGACCTGGCGGCCCTGCGCGCGGCCACCGGCCGGGTGCTGGTGCGCAGCCCGGACGCGCCGCTGATCTCGGCGCTGCTGGACGGCCAGGTCGTCGCGCGCGACGGCGAGCGGGTGATCATCCGGCACGCCGACGCGGCGGAACTCAACGCGCACCTGGTAGGTCACGGCGTGCGGGTGTCGGCCATCGAGGCCGAACACCGGACGCTGGAACAGGTGGTCCTCGACGTGACCGGCCACGGCAGCGACCGGATCGGCGGCCCGGAATGATCGCCGTCGAGCTGCGCAAGCTGATTCTGCGGCCGCGGGTGTGGCTGAGCATCCTGCTGCTCTGCACGCTGCCCGCGCTGGTCGCGATCCTGCTGTCGGTGTCCGAGCTCGCGCCGCCACCGGGGCAGGGTGGGGCGTTCCTGTCCGCGGTCCTGCGCAACGGCGCGCTCTACCCGGCCGCGGCGCTGGCCATGGTGCTGCCCGTGTTCCTGCCGCTGGCCGTCGCGGTGTTCGCGGGGGACGCGATCGCGGGCGAGGCCGCCGCGGGCACCTTGCGCTATCTGTTGGTGCGGCCGGTGAGCCGGGTCCGGGTGCTGGCCGCGAAGCTGGTCACGCTGGGCGCGTTCATCCTGCTGGCGGTGCTGATGGTCGTGGTCAGCGCGCTGGCGGTCGGGTTGCTGCTGTTCGGCACGGGCGCCGAGGCGGTCGGGCAGCAGGGCGCGGTCACGTCGCTGTCGGGGGTCACGCTCGGCCCGGTCGAGCTGGCGGCCCGGCTGGCGGGCGCGATCGGCTACATCGTGGTGTGCATGCTGGGTTTCGGCAGCATCGCGCTGTTCCTGTCCACGCTGTCCGACTCGGGCCTCGGCGCGGCGCTCGCCGCGCTCGCGGTGCTGATCGCCAGCTCGGTCATGCAGACCCTGGAGGCCGCCGACCCGATCAAGGCGTACCTGCCCACCAACTACTGGCTGTCCTGGATCGACTTCTTCCGCGACCCGATCCTGTGGCACAACCTCAACCGCGGCCTGGTGCTCCAGACCTGTTACATAGCCCTGTTCTTCGCCGCGTCCTGGGCGAACTTCGCCACCAAGGACATCACCAGCTAGCTGCCTTCCAGGCGAAGTCGGGGGCACTCGTCGGCCGCGGGCTCGACCAACGGGCCGGTGCCCAACGCGCGCAGGACGAGGCCGGTGACCACCGGGTCGGTCGGGAGCTGCGCATGGCCCACCACCACCCCTGGGCACACGCGCTGCACGGGCACGTTCACCGCGCCCGGCAACCGTGCCGAGTCCGGCGGGATCACGATGCGGTCGTCCTCGGTCCACACCGACAGCCACGGCAGTGTCGCGGGCAGCCGCGTCCGGTCGAGGTCGGTCAGCAGCGCGCTGCCGGGGCTGAGCTGCCTGCACGCGACCGGGCAGGCGCCGGGGAGCAGCGCGCCGCCCACCGCGGCGAGCCGGGTGCCGTGCAGCGGCGCCCCGAGCGTGATCACCCGGCGGGCCGCCGCGCCGTCCGCGCCAGCCACCCACAGCCGCACGACGACGCCGCCCGCCGAGTAGCCGATCACGTCGACCGACGGCGCGCCCGCGGCCACCGCGTCGGCCGCGGCCCGGTTCAGCACCGCCACCTGGGCCTGGAGGTCGCCGGTGCCGTCGCCGGGCAGCGTCAGCACGTCCGCAGCGCGCCCGGTGCGGCGGATCCGCTCGGCCAGGGCCAGCAGCGCGCCGCGGGCGCCGCCGTAGCCGGGGACCAGCAGGACCGGCCCTGGCCTGCGCTGCTCGGCGATGCCGCCGGGCGCGTCGGGACTCCGCACGACCTGGACCACGACGGCGACCATCCCGGTCACGGCCGCGATGGCCAGCACCCGCGCGAGCCCGCGTCGCCGCGCGCTCAGCCCTGCCCACCACCCCGGAGTCCGCATACCGCCATACTGCCCCAGCCGCGGCTGCGCCCAGGGCTGCGAGAGACCGCGGGCCGACCCGTCAGTCGCCGAGCCAGCCGTGCGATTCCGCGAATTTCACCAGGCTCTGGCGGATGGCCACGATCTGCGCGGCGGACGCGCTGGGCGCCGCGGTCAGCAGCACCTCGGTGACCTCGGCCAGGAATTCCTGTGTGGACAGACAGTCGCAGAGGCCGTCGTCGTCGCCGGAGGCGGAACTCTGCGCGGAGCGGTGCGCCACCGGGGCGGCGGACGGCTCGGCGGCGCGCACCAGGCTCACCCCGAACGCCTTGGGTCCCCGCAGGCTGTCCTCGACCTGGAATTCGACGATCGCGCCGGGCGCGATCAGGTGCTTGTCGAAGTCGATGTCGTTGACGTGCAGGAAAACGTCCTCGCCGCCCGATTCGTTCGCCACGAAGCCGTATCCGCGAATGTGGTCGAACTTCACCACGGTACCCGTTGTCACTATTCCCACCACCGCATCTGCCCAATTCCAAACAGCTCCAACGCAGCAGACCATAGTGGACCGGCGGCGCGGCGGACAAGCTCGGCAACGATCATTCCCGCAGCACGTCGAGCAGCGCGTCGACGTCGTCGTCGGCGGTGGCGATGCTCGGGCCGACCCGCACGTGCCGCTCCCGGTACGGGGTGACGGTGGCCGCGATGCCCTTCGCGTGCAGCCGGGCGACCACGGCGTCCGGGGTGGCGCCATCGACGTCGAAGCACACCAGCCCGGCGGACAGTTCCGGGGCAGCAGGCGTGCGCACGCGAATCTGTCGCAGGTCAGCCAGTCCAGCCCGCAGCCGGTCGACCTGCTCGCGCGTGCGGGCGGCCACCCGGTCGCGGCCGATCGCGCGGTGGAACGCGAACGCGTCGGCCACGGCCCAGCGGTGCTCGAACGAGTGGTAGCCGCCGGGGGTGAACAGCTCGCCGGTGGTGGGTGGGGGCGGGGCGTCGTTGAGCCACTCGCCGAAGGCCGGGCCGCTGAACGAGGGCAGCACCGGATCGGCCGCCGCCCAGGCGCCTTCCCGCGCCCAGACGATGCCGGTGCCGCGCGGGCCGAACAGCCATTTGTGCGTGCCGGACACGAGGAAGTCGCAGCCGAGGTCCGCGGCGGTGGCGACCTCGACGCCGAGCGCGTGCACCGCGTCGACACACAGCAGCGCGCGGTCGGCGGGCGCGAGCGGCGCGTTGTGCGCGGCGATCGCGTCGGCGATGGCCCGGACCGGCAGCTTCACGCCGGTCACCGAGTGCACCCAGGTGATCGCGACGACCCGGGTGGCCGGGGTGAGCCCGGCGCGCAGTCGCGCCACGATCTCCTCGGCCGACGCCGCCGCCGGGTCGTCGTAGAGCCGCACGCGCCGCACGTCCGCACCGCGCATCCGCAGCGCCTGGTGGGTGGAGAAGAAGTCGTGCTCGGTGGTGAGCACCTGCTGGCCGGGCGTGAGCCGCAGGCCCGCGTAGAGCAGGCCCAGGCCCATGGTGGTGCTGTCGGTCAGCGCGATGTCGCTCGCGCGACCGCCGAGATACTGCGCCGCCGCGGCCCGCACGGCGTCCTCCGCACCCGCCTGCACCCCGAGGTAGGCGTGCGTGTCCTTGTCCAACTCGGCCCGGTGCCGCGCGATGGCGTCGGCCACCGGCCGCGGGTGCGTGGCGAGCACGTAGGCGGAGAACTGCCGAACCTCCCGCGACAGCGGGAACTGCGCCCGCACCGACGCCCAGTCGCCCGGGTCGAACGGCGGCAACTCGGCCGGGGCGGCGGCGGTGGTGCACCCGGCGAGCGCGAGCCCGCCCGCGGCCGCGGTCCCGCCCACCAGGAACCGGCGCCGAGTGAGATCAGCCATGTGAACTCCTCTCGCCCCCAGTCTGGCACCGCCGCCCGCGAGTCCGCCGCAACCGAAACCGCCCCGCGGTGTTCAGTAGGGCATGGCTGACACCACGAGCGAGACCGAGGCGACCGACGCCCTGCTCGCCGCGCTCGCCGACGACCTCGACGCGGGGTTCGCCGACCTGGTCCGCGCCTACCAGCGGATCGTGTATTCGGTGGCACTGCGGGTCAGCGGCGTTCCGGTCGAGGCCGAGGACCTGGCCGCCGAGTCGTTCCTGCTGGCCTACCGCGCGCTGCGCGGGTACGGGCCGGAGCGGATCCGGGCGCTGCGGCCGAGGTCGTGGCTGCTCACGATCCTGCTCAACACCTGGCGCAACAGCGTGCGGACGGCGAGCAGGCGGCCCGCGCAGACGTCGATGGCCGACCTGCCCGAACCGGCGACCACGGCCCCGGGCGTCGAGGAACTGGTGGTGCGCGGGGAAACCGGCCGGGAGTTGGGCGCCCTGGTGGCGCGGCTGCCGGAGCGCCAGCGGGAGGCCGTCGTGCTGCGGCACGTGGTCGGGCTGCCGGTGGCCGAGATCGCCGCGATCCTGCGAATCCCGGAGGGAACTGTCAAATCACACGTCTCGCGGGGCCTTCGCGGGCTACGCGAACTGTACGGCCCGCGGCTCGCCGAGCCGGTGGCCGTGTCGAGGAGGGAACAACGATGATGGTCAACGACCCAGTGGTGGACGCGCTCGGCGGGCTCGCCGCCGCGCCCGCGCGGGATCTGCTGAGCCGGGTGTTCAGCAACTGGACCCGGGTGCCGGGCCCGGTCGGCGACGTGTACGTGGCGTTCACCGACGAGGGCGTCAGCTACCTGCGCACCGCCGACGCGGTGCACGGCGACGACGGCGAGTTCGGCGAATCGTTCCGCCGCGAGTTCGGCAGGCCGCTGCGCCGCGCCGACCGGGCGCCGGCCGGGCTGCTGCCCGCGCTGCGCGGCCGGGCGAGCGGCCTGCGGTTCGACCTGCGGCACCTGACCCCGTTCGAGCGCGACGTGTTGGCCGCCACCCGGCGCATCCCGGCCGGTCAGACCCGGCCGTACGGTTGGGTGGCCCGCGAGATCGGCAGGCCGAAGGCGGTCCGCGCGGTGGGCACGGCGCTGGGCAACAACCCGGTGCCGGTGCTGATCCCGTGCCACCGGGTGGTGCGCTCGGACGGCCAGTTGGGCCAGTACGTCTTCGGCGGCGAGGTCAAGGAACGCCTGCTGCGGGTCGAGGAGTCCAATGTGGACGAGGTGCTGGAGTTGGCCCGGGGCAAGGTGTTCTACCTCGGCAGCACCACCACCCGGATCGTCTGCTTCCCGACCTGCGCGCACGCCAGGCGAATCGGCGCGGACCACCGGCGGGGGTTCCGCACCATGGCCGCCGCCGCCAGTGCGGGATACCGCCCGTGCCTGCACTGCACGCCGGCGTGATGGAACACGCAGTCACTGTCTATTGCGGACATTCGGGACCGTCAGTGTCGACAGCGCGGCGGCCACGGCACCGATCGCGGCGAGGACGGCGAACACCGCCGGGTAGCCGCCGAGCACGTCGCTGAGGGCGCTGCCGACCCAGGGCGCCACGGCGGAAACGAGCAGCACCGGGGCGAACAGGACGCCGCTCAGCGTGCCGTAGTGGGCGGCGCCCCAGCGGTCGGTCACCGCCGTGGCCTGGACGAGCGTGAAGATCCCCCGGGCCATGCCGAGTCCGAACGACACGGCGATCAGCGCCGCCGCCGGGCCCGGGACGGCGGCGAGCAGACCGGTCGCGACCGCCACCGCCAGCAGCACGAACGCGGTGCGGGAACGCACCGTCGTGGCCAAGGCGAGCCTGCGATGGCCGAGCCGCCCGCAGACCTGCCCGACGCCGCCGAGGCCAAGGGCGACGGCCGCGGTGCCGAGGGACAGCCCGCGGTCGACCAGCAGCGGCACGAGCGCGACGAGCGCGGCGTGGATCGTGATCGCGCTCATGCTGAACACGACCGCGAGCAGCACGAACCGGGCGCTCCTGGTCACCGTGCGCGGCGCCGGTCGGCCGTGCTCGGTCACCGTGCCAGGCCACGAACCGCGCAAACCGACCGCGTGCGCGGGAATGGTGACCACGGCGAGCACGCAGGCGAGCACCGTGTACGTGGTCCGCCAGTCCACTTGGGACGCGATCACCGCGGTGAGCGGGGCGAACACCGTGCTGGCGAGCCCGGCGACGAGGGTCAGCGTGGTCAGTGCCCGCACGCGCCCGGCGCCGAACCAGCCGGTGAGGGCCGCGAACGCGGGTTGGTAGAGCACCCCGGCCATCGCGACACCCGCCAGTGTCCAGGCTGCGAAGAACCACAGAACCGTTGGCGCCCAAGCGATCCCGAGCAGCGCGGGCACCGCGAGCACGGAGCCCGCGGTCATCACCGCGCGCGGGCCGCGCCGGTCGAGCACGCGGCCGACCGGGATGCCGACCAGCGCGGCCACGACCTGGCTCAGCGAGAACGCGGCGGTGACGGTGCCCGCCGACCAGCCGGTGTCGGCGGTGATCGCGGGCGCCAGCACGGTGAAGGCGTAGAACAGCACGCCCCAGCTCGTGATCTCGGTGGCGCACAAGACGATCAGCACTCGACGCAGCCCGGCGCCGGTGAGCGCGCCGGGCCGGTCGAGGACTTCGGTCACGCGCGGGTCAGCGCGCTGTCGACGGGCGCCGCGCAGCAGCCGCCCGCGTCGTCGGCGGGTTCGTCGAACAGGCCCGCGCCGCCGCACACGCCGGTCTCGGGCAGCACCAACTCCACCCGGGCGGCGGCCTCGTGGTCGCCCGCGATGGCCGCCGCCACCGAGCGGACCTGCTCGTATCCGGTGAGCGCGAGGAAGGTGGGCGCGCGGCCGTAGCTCTTCATCCCCACCAGGTATACCCCCGGCTCCGGCTGGGCCAGCTCGGCGACCCCGTGCGGGTAGACCGTGCCGCACGAGTGGACGTTGGGGTCGATCAGCGGCGCGAGTCCGCGCGGGGCCTGCAGCACCGGGTCGAGGTCGAGGCGGATTTCCGACAGCCAGGCCAAGTCCGGCCGGAAGCCGGTGAGCACCACCACCTCGTCGACCGGGTCGAGCCGGTGCCCGTCGACCGATTCCAGGACCAGTCGGGAGTCCTCGCGGTCGACCCTGGCCGTGCGGAATCCGGTGACGGTCCGCACGTGCCCAGCGGCGGCCGCGGCCATGGCCCGCTGTCCCAGGGCGCCGCGCGCGGGGAGTTGGTCGGCGTCGCCGCCGCCGAAGGTGGTGCCCACGGCGCCGCGCCGCAGCAGCCAGTCGATCCGGGTGTCCGGGTGTTCCTCGGCCAGTTCGGCGAGCACGACGAGGGCGGTGAGCGCCGAGTGCCCGCTGCCCGCGACGGCGATCCGTTGTCTCGCATACCTTTCCCGCTCGGCGGGATCGGCGAGGTCCGGCACCCGGTAGGCGATCCGGTCCGCCGCCTCGGGTTCGCCGATGGCGGGCAGTCCGTCGCCGCCGAGCGGGTTCGGCGTGCCCCAGGTGCCCGAGGCGTCCACGACGGCCCGCGCGGTGATCCGCTCGTCCCCGCTCGCGGTGCGGACATGCACGGTGAGCGGCTCGGTGTCGCGGCCCCCGTCGACCACGCGGTCACGCCCGCGGCGCGCCAGGCCGACCACGCGGGCGCCGAACCGGACCCGCGGCGCCAGGGCGGCGGCCAGCGGGCGCAGGTAGCGGTCCACCCACTCGGCCCCGGTCGGGTAGGAATCCGCGGCAGGCTGGCGCCACCCGGTCGGCGCGAGCAGCCGCGCGGCCGCCGGGTCGACCAGTTCGGACCAGGTGGAGAACAGCCGGACGTGGTTCCACCGCGCCACGGCTGCCCCAGCGTCCGCCCCGGCTTCGAGCACCACGACAGGCAGGTCCCTGGCCGCGAGATGGGCGGCCGCGGCCAGCCCCACCGGCCCCGCTCCGACCACGACAACCGGCAGTTCGGGCATGATCCGCTCCCTTCGGCGATGACGTTCGACCGCACTCTATCGACGCTTGTCTATGAAAACAACCATCGATGCACGTCGATGGTCGCCTTAACAGGAACACAGTGGGCCGAACGGGCATCATTGCCTTCGACAGCCGCACCACGAAGGGGTCGCCCCGATGAACCTCCGCCGTCTCGCCGCCACGCTGCTGCTGGCCGCCGCGGCCCTGACGACCACGCCCGCGCCCGCCCTGGCGCACACCGAACTCAAGAGCAGCGACCCCGCCGAAGGCGCCGCTCTGGCGACCGCGCCCACACAGATCGTGCTGACCTTCAACGACGCCGTCACCCTCCCGGCCGACCCGATCGCCGTCACCGGCCCGGACGGTTCACTGTGGACGGTCGGCAAGGCCACCGTCGCCGCGGCCGTGGTCACCGCCCCGGTGCGGCCGACCGGGCCCGCGGGTGCGTACAAGCTCACCTACCGGGTGGTCGCCGACGACGGAGACCTGGTCAGCGGCACCGTGACGTTCACCCTCAGCAACGCAGCCACCCCCACCACGACGACCACTACCCCGCCGCCGACCACGACCACGCAGGCTCCGACCACTACAACCGCCGCCCCGGCGCCCGCCGCGACTTCCACCGAAGACACGGGCATCCCGGCGTGGGTGTGGATCGGCGGCGCGGTGGTCATCGTCGGCGTCGGCGTATTCGTCGGACTACGGGCGCGGCGGTCGAAGTAGGGGTCGAATCCTGCCCTTTCCCCCACTATCCACAGTGGACTAAATGGCGTTGCCGCATCCGGGTTCACGGACTCGGGGTCTGCACGATCACGTCCACCCAGTAGTTCGTCGAGTTGAAGGTGGACGTCGGGAAGCTGCCCGGGCCGCCGTAGGTGTAGACGCCGTTGGCGCCGGCGGGCGCGGTCAGGGTTCCGCTGGTGCGCGGGGTGGCGAAGTAGTTGGACGTCGCCGAGTAGAAGCCGACCGCGTGGTAGGAGGCGATGTAGGTGGTGTTCGCCGCCATCGTGACCGGTGCCGCGAAGTTCACCGTCTGCCAGCCGGTCGCCGTCTCCCCGGCGAACGTCGCCGACGCCAGCAGGGTCCCGGTCGCGCTCCAGAGGTGCGCGGTGTGCGCGCTGGTGTTCTGCGGTCCTTTGTAGAACCGGATGCCCTTCACCTGGCCCGCGACGGAGGACTGGAACTTGACCCCGAGTTGCACCGGGTGCACGTCGTTCGCGGTGAGCGTCGCGGGCGTGTCGCCGAAGCTGAACAGGCTCTGGATCATCTGGCCGGGCGGGTTGACGGTGAGCGACACCGTCGCCGCCGCCACGCCCCCGAAGCCGTTGGCGATCGCGTAGCCGAAGCCCGCCTGCCCGGTGAAGTTCGCGGTGGGCGTGAACGTGACGACCTTGGTGCCCGCGTCGTAGCTCACCGTCCCGTTGACCGGGCCGCTGACCCCGGTGATCGACAGCGGGTAGCCGTTGGGGTCGGTGTCGTTGGCCAGCAGCGACGCGGCCGGGATGGCGAGCGGAACGTTCTGGCCGGTGGCGAAGCCGCCGTCGTTGCCAGCGGTGGGCGCGAGGTTGCCCGCGCCGCCCGCGCGGTTGAACACCACGTCCACCCAGTAGTTGCTGGCCAGGTAGCTGCCGCCGGGGAAGATGCCGGACCCGCCGTAGGCGTAGACGCCGTTGCCGCCGCTGGTCGCGGACGTCGGCGCGGTCACCGCCCCGCCGGTCCGCGAGTTGATGTAGTAGTTGGGCGTGATCGAGTAGAAGCCATTCGTGTGGTACGAGGCGATGTAGGTCGACCCGGGGGTGATCGCCACCGGGGCGCCGAAGTTGGCCTGCTGCCACCCGCTGGCCGTCTCGCCGGTGAAGTTGGCCGTCGCGAGCAGCGTCCCGCCCGCGCTCCACAGGTGCGCCACGTGGGTGCCGACATTGTGCGGGTTCTTGTAGAACTTCACGCCCGCAACGCTTCCGGGGGTGTTGACGCGGAACTTGAACCCGAGTTCGACGGGGTTGGGGTCGTTGCCCAGCACGGTGGCGGGCACGTCGCCGGGGGTGAACAGCGTGACGGCTGCGGACGGGGTGACCGTGATCGTCACAGTGGCAACGGGCGTCTGCAGGTTGAGGCTGTCGTCGACGGCGCGGGACTTGATCGTGTAAGTCCCGGGGAGTTGCGGCCACCAGTCGAAGGTCCAGCTCGTCGTCCCGGTGGCCAGGCGCCAGGTGGTGCCGCCGTCGGTGGAGACCTCCACGGCCGCCACCCGGCCGGGCGCGGTGTCGCTCGCCGTCCCCGAGATGGTCACCTTCGTCTGCTGGACCCTGCTGGAGCCCGTCGTGGGCGCGGTGATCGTGGACACGGGCGGCGTGACGTCGGTCGACGCGGCCGCGACCACCAGGTTCACCTGCAGGGTCTGCGGCTGGACTCCCATGTCCGCGAACAGGTTCACCATCACCTGCTGGGTGATCGGGTCCTCCGGGGTCGGGATGACCGGGCCGCTGCCGGAGTAGTCGTGCACGGTGTCGAGGCCGAAGGACCAGAACACGGTGCCCGCGCCGAACACGATCGCCCCGCTCGGCGCCCGGTAGAGCGCGAGCTTGTGGGTGGCGCTGCGCGGGCCGACGCTGCGGCCGTAGTCGCGCAGGTAGTTCTCCACCGTAGCGGTGGTCGAGGACAGGTGGATCAGCCCGCCGGGCCGGAACCCGTTGTCCGGCGACTCATCCCACTCGTAGCCGAGCGCGCCGTCCGCCAGCGATGCCGTCTGCCCGGAAAGGATGGTCGCGACAGAAGTGTTGCGCCAGAACCGAAGCCGGGACAACGAGAACGGCACCTTGATGGTGTCACGGCGGTGTGAGTCGACCTGGAAGATGGTGCCGGTCAGCGCGTTCTCCGGCTTCCCGCCGTCCGAGGGCGGGCTGAAGCTCGGGTCGCGCCAGGTTCCGGTCCACTGTGGACTCGGGTCGATCTTCTCGCCCGCGCGAGTCTCCTTGTAGCAGACCAGGGTGCGGTTCGGCGTACCGTTGAGATCCGGCTCCCAGCGGGTCTTCCAGTACACCTCGTTGCCACTGATGAAGATCAGGTGCACCCCGGCATCGCGCGCCGCCTCGACGCGCGCCCGCTGGTCGCCCGACCAGTACTCGTCGTGCCCGGTCGACATGAACACCCGGTAGTTGGTCAACTGCGCGTTGCCCGGCCCGGAGTCGACCCCGGCGATGTAGGCGACGTCGTAGCCGTTTCGCTCCAGCCAGCGGATCGCGGCGTACTCCGCGCTGAGCACGAAGTCCTGCGGGCCGGAGTAGGTGCCGACTCGGTCGCGGGTGCCGATCGGGCGGTTGTAGCTGACCTTGTAGGCGCGCAGCGCGGTGGTGTCGGTCGCGCTGTCGCCGTAGAGATTGTGGCCGCCCCAGCCGTTGTAGGCATGCCAGGTGGTGTCGGCGGTCTGGAAGACGATGTCGCGCTGGACGCCGTCGTCGCGGACGATGAACGGGATGTGGTTCTCCCCCGCCGTCGCGTCCTGGCGCACCAGCTTCGCGAGGTACACACCGGACACCGCGCTCGCGGGCACCGCCCACGACGCCGAAACCTGCCAGTTCCCCGCGTCGTGCAGTCGGACCGCCGGGTCGCCGCCCGCCGCGGGCTGCACCGTCGCCACGTTCTGCTGCATCGTGTGCACGAGCCGGGCGCCGAGTCCCGCGTAGTAGCCCAGCCGGTAGATGTCGATCCGGTAGTTGGCGGAGTTAGTGTTGATCTTGAATTGGACGGTGGTGCCCCGGTTGACACTGATCTGCGTGGCGAAGCCCTCGATGTTGGTGGACCCCTCCCCGGCCAGGTCCCACTGGCTCGCGGGCGCGCCGGGGAGCTGGTTCTCCAACACGATCGCGTTGGTGGACTCGATTCCTGCCGGGACCGGACGCGCGGGCGCCTCGAACCCGGCAGGCTGCCCACCCAGGTTGAACGCGGCAGGCGGATAGTCGGCCGGGTCGAACTGCGGCTGCACACCGAGGTTGTCGCCCATTTTGTGTCCCCACTCAACGATCGACGCGGCGGTTCGCGAACCGCCCTTCTCAGCAATCATCGCGGGAAACCGCGCCGATGTGTCACCCAACCGGATCATCCGAACGAGCGGACTTCACACTGTCCACCCCGGACGGCGGCGACCAGCCCCAATGGTCAACTCCGTGCGGGTCAGCACCGGATCAGCCCGCCGTCAGCGGTGGCTGCCAGACTTGGTCCAGCAAGGCAAGGGAGAGGTGCCCGGAGCGGTTCATCGGGTTCCTGTTTCAGGAAGGGCCTCGGCCCACGCAGGTTCGAATCCTGCCCTCTCCGCCACTGCTCTCCGCCACCAACGCCCGGCAGCCCCCACGCTGTCGGGCCGTTCGTGTCGTCTAATGGCGGCGGGTTCGGCAGGATGGCGGGGTGACAGTCAAGATCTTGGTACTGGGTGGTTCGTGGTTCTTGGGTCGCGCCGTCGTCGAGGGTGCCATAGCCCGTGGGTGGGAGGTCACGACATTCCGGCGCGGCCACAGCGGCGAGGACGTCGCGGGCAGCCGCACGGTTCGGGGGGATCGGACCAGCAAGGATGATCTTTCCCGGCTTGCCCGATCCGGTCCGTGGGACGCGGTTCTGGACACCTCAGGGTACGTCCCGCGCGAAACACTGAATGTCGCGCGGGCGCTCGAACAAGTCGCGGCTCGCGCCGTGTTCGTGTCCACCGTGTCGGTATACGAAGGGTGGCCGGTCGAGCCGCTGACGGAGGATTCGGCGGTCCTGTACTGTCCGGCGGATGCCGGGGCCGAGTTCGGCTATGACGGTGATCCAGGGCCATCGGTGTACGGGTTCACGAAGTCCGGCTGTGAACGCGCGGTTGTGGACACGTTCGGCACTGACCGGTCGGCAATCTTGCGTCCTGGAGTGATCCTGGGGCCGCGTGAGTATGTCGGCCGGTTGCCGTGGTGGCTTGGTCGGGTCGCGCGCGGTGGGCGTGTGCTGGCTCCGGGCCAACCGGATCGGGTGATCCAACCGGTTGACGTGCGGGACGTGGCCGCGTTCGCATTGGACTGCGCGGCACAGGTGTCCGGTGTGTTCAACGTGGCCGGGAGCGGTGTCGACACCATGGGAGCGTTTCTGTCCGCGTGCCGGGACGCCACGGGGTCGGATGCCGAGTTCGCGTGGGTGTCCGACGAGGAATGGCTTGTCGCGCAAGGGGTTTCGCAGTGGACGGAGCTTCCGTTGTGGCGCACCTATCCTGGGGTGTGGGCGGTCGACTCCGGTCGGGCGCGGGCGAACGGTCTGGCGCTACGGACGTTGCGGTCGACAGTCGCCGACACGTGGAACTGGCTGCATTCACAGGATGACGGAGTGCGACACGAACGCAATTCCGAGCAGGGGATTGATCCTGCCAAGGAAGCCGCGATTCTGGCGGCTTGGGACGCTCGCGAAGCGGGTCGGCGCAGCAGGCCGTGAATCGGCTGTCAGAGACCGATCACGGTGCGAGTACCTGCGCGAGCAAGGCTGTGGGTGGGGGCGGTGAAGTTCGCTATCGCGTCGCCGATGCGGACGGACTCAGGGCTGCCTCGAAAACGGGCCGCGCCGAGAATGCGACCCAGGGACGACAGTCTGCGGCCGAGTGCTTCCGTGCGACGCGCGGGATCGAGGGTGAAGACCTCGGCCAAGGCGTCCTCGGTTCCGGCGAGGTCACCACGCAAAGTGCGGGCAGCGGCCAAGTCGACCCGCGCCCCCAACTCGCCCGCACTCCACCGGATGTCGCTGGGCACCAGAGCGAATAGTTCGAGTGCATTTGTCGCCTCGATCTCGGCTCGCACACCATCGCCAAGGGTGACGAACGCGGCGCCAGCGCACAGCGCGCGCCGCGAGCGGTCAAATTCGAGTTCGCCGCCGATCTCGTCGACGAACGGATCATCGCCTGCCTGATCGAGTTCATCAGATGCCGCATCGAGCGCGGCGACCACTTCGTCCCGCGCTCCAATCAGGGCGAGTGCCCGAGCGTGGACCGCGTGCAGCCGTGCCCGCGCAGTCCCGATCGGGGCACAGTCGAGCGCAGTGGCCGCGATGTTCGATGCCTGACGGGGATGTCCAGACCAGAACGCCCCGGTGACTTGCAACGCGCGCGCCCACGCGCAGAGTGAGGAATGGTCGATCACGCTGCCGTAGGTGTGGGCCGCCCGCGCCTGCTCTTCGGCGACGTCGGGGTACCCCAGGTCCCACGACACCGACGACAACAGGCCGCATACCTGACCTGCCAAGAGATACAACTCTGCCTGTTGGCGGGGTTTGTGGGTGCGGTCCAACTGCTCGTACACGGTGTCCCGCAGCCGAACCAGGTCGATCAACATATCCATCGGGGCCGAGGTGTAGTAGGCGCGCGCCGCGTGTCGAGCCGCCGCGTGCAGGTGTTCGAGCGCCGACGGGTCCAGCGCGGACGACGCCTCGATGGCGTGTTCCACGGATTCGCGGCCAGCGCTCATGATCAACTCCTGCTCCGACTTGACCAGTGGCGCCTGCGTCGTGTCCGGCGGCCCGAACAGCCGGTCGACAGACTCGCCCCACCAACTTTCCAGAATCCGCCGTGCTTGTGAGCGAGGTACGGCTGACCTTCCGGAAAACCATCGTTTGACCTGGCTGTCCGACACCGTGGCCGCCTGCTCGCCACACTCCAGGGCCACGTCCTGGAACCGCCGGATGAAGTCCCGAATCGACAAGTGCTCAGCCTGAGCGCGTTGCTCAAGGCGCGTGCGCGGTTCCGCCTGCCCCATCCAGCCCTCCCGTGGTGCCGCACCCACGGTAAACGCTCGCGCGGCACATCAGCGGCCCCGGTGGCCAAATGAACCGAAATGGGCGAAAACGGCCCGCATATGCCCTCGGGCCGCACACGGTGAACTGGCGATGGTCATCACGTCCATTCGACACAGCAGGAGAGGTCGCCATGGGAACCACCTGGGTATTGATCATTCTCGGTGCCACCGCAGTGCTCGCGCTCGGCGTGACCGTGCGGGACATCGCGCGTGACGTGCGGGGTCGGTCGTGAGTACGCGGATGGCCGGGCGGGTGCCGGTGATCTGGTTGATGGGTCTCGACGGTCGTGATCACGCGGTCCGCGATGGGAACTGCCGCGCGGGTGTCGGTGGCCGGAATGTGTGACACCGATCTGGAATGCGGCGAGTGGATCCCCGACCACGAATACCTGGTCGATCGCGGAATCGAGGACAGTTCGTTGCTGTGCAAGCGGGCGGCCCGCGAATGTGGCCAACTGATCAATGACCTCGCCGACGTGTGGCAGCACGCCACGAGCATGGCCAACGCACTCAGGATCCGCAGCGACGCGTCCGAACGGGCGAGATCCGCGCGTGGTCAACTCCTGCTGGCGGTCAACGGCATCGATCAGGCGATCGGCGCGTTGGGCTCGGCGGAGGATGCGCTTGTCTTGCGCTGGAAACTCGACGCCTGCACCGCAGAATTCGACAAACAGGACGGGTGATATGTCAGGACACCTCGAAGAAGCGGCCGGAATCCTGAACGCGGCGAGCCAGCAAACCCCGGTTGAGCACATCCGAGCCGCAGGCGACGCCCTGTCGACTGTCGCCCAGTACATCCAGCAGGTCGGCGGACCTATCGGCCAAGAACTCACCGCCGAAACCCTGGCAATTCAAGCGGACGTGCACACCCTCGGCGGACGCCTCGACGCACTGCGCCACCGACTCGACACCTCCGCACAACACGTACTGCGCGGCAGTGTTTGAAAATCGTCGGGTAGCGAAAGTACCCGACCAGCCGAACCACTCACCCCGACCAAGCCGACTCCCACAGAGGTGGGAGTCGAGAACCAACACGGCGACCGCTACCCGGAAGACGCATTGCCCTACTCCGACGACCTACCACCAAGGGTGCGGCGTGGACAGCGCAACTCTCCGATGATCGGCCATGTCGAATGCGACGGCCGAGCATTCGGAACGATATCCGCAACGAAGACAGATCCATGGAGTGCAGACGTCGTCCAGCGGGCCAACTCTCTCGGACTACACGGAGCCGCCAGCAGGCTATACAATCATGTCGAGATGAAGGCCGTTGCGGCCATGGTTCAGATAGGTGCCCGGCGCGCGCGAATAATCATGAACCACGCCCCATGCGGCTCTGAGCCAAGAGCGAGCGTAGGCTGCGACAGCATTCTCGCCAACTTCATCCCGACCGGCAGCTCGCTTACCATACTGGGCACGGATGCGCATGGAAACCCTTTCCAGCGAACGTACGAAGGCAGGGCAGCTCATTGATACCGAGCGTACTGGAAACACCATTCCTGAACATGGCCGCGATTCCAGAAGATTTCGACCTGGTGACGCAAGTCCAAGAGTTGAATGCCGAGGGCGTCGAAATTCCTTGGGTTTGGGTCCTTTCCGCCACTCCGCTGGATTTGCTTTCGTCAGTTCAGCCGACATTAACCTTTGGCATCAACAACAAAGTCGGCGCACTGGAATGGATCGACGGTACGACCAGACTGGTCCCCGCGAGCGGCACCAACCCGGAATGGCAGATCTATCACCTGGCGGGTATGCACGACACCGCGATTCCACCGTACGCCGAAGTGCCCGTCGAGGTGGTGTTCGAGGTTCTCGCCGAATTCTTGGACACCCAGACACGGCCAACGAAAATCGAGTGGCAAGACGCTGCGCCGTTCAGTTCCAGCCCGATGGAGTGACCTGCGGTGATCATCGAACCGAACGACACCACACCACCAACGCCCACCGCCAAACCACTCATGGACGAATTCGAACAACTCTACGCCCGGTTGAGCCGCGACGAAGCCGACGCCGTGTACGCCCTGCTACGCGTCCTCACCATCAACCGATCGACATGATCATCGAGGCGTCAGGAGGCCAAGATCGAGTAAAGTTCGGAGTCCCGCCACGCACCGTTGGTGTGCACGTGATCACGCAGCCTGCCCTCTCGGGTGAATCCGATGCGCCGCACGAGCGCGATCGACGCGGCATTGTCGGGCCCGATCGCGGCGCTGATGCGGTGCAGACCCAGTTCGCCGAATCCGAACTCGATCAGCGTTCGTGCGGCGTCGGTAGCGTAGCCGTGTCCCCAGTGGTCCGCCGCAATGGCGTAGCCGAGCTTCGCGGCCCGCACTCCACCGAGCCCCAGGCGCACGAATCCGATCAGTTGATCGTCGGCCCGGCCGGTGACCGCGAGATAGAATTCGGTTCGCGGATTCAAGCTGGCCCGCTGGATAGCCCCGGCGAGCCGTTCGGCCTGGATTTCGCGACTCAGGGAGTCGAAGGAAAGAAATCGGGTGACCCGATCGTCGCCAACCACCGACAAGGACGCATCGAGGTCATCGACCCGGAATTCACGCAGGCGGGTGCGCTCACCACACAGTTCGACCATGACGAGGACGGTAGCCGGTCTGAGTCGATATCAGCCAGGGAGGGCAAGTCGGGTCGGCGCGACGCGATAGTTTCGATTCCCGTGGGTCTGGTACATGTCGAGCGGATCGCTCGATCCGCCACCGAACCGAACGACACCACGCCACCAAAGCCCGCCGCCAACCACTCGTGGACGAATTCGAATAACTCCACACCCAATCACCGATTGCCTACAGCCAGGACAGGCGTCAGCAGAAGATCATCGAGGTGTCAGGGGTGGCTGCCAGACTTGGTCCAGCAAGGCAAGGGAGAGGTGCCCGGAGCGGTTCATCGGGTTCCTGTTTCAGGAAGGGCCTCGGCCCACGCAGGTTCGAATCCTGCCCTCTCCGCCACTGCACTCTCCGCCACCCGCCCGGCAGACCACCCCTGCCGGGCGTTTCCGTGCTTGACTCGCCAGCAGGACAGGTCGCGGCGACTCGGCGAGGAACGTCATGCGGAAGATCATTTTGATGATGTCGGTGTCGATTGACGGCTTCATCGAGGGGCCGAACCGGGAGATCGGCTGGCACCTGGTCGACGACGAGCTGCACAGCCACTTCAACGAGGAGCTCCGGGCGATGGGCGCCTTCCTGGGCGGGCGCGTCACCCATGAGTTGATGGCCGGGTTCTGGCCGACCGCCGACGCCGACCCCGCGAACGCTGGGCCGATGGCCGAGTTCGCGGGCATCTGGCGGGACATGCCCAAGATCGTGTACTCCAGGACCCTGGACCGGGCCGACTGGAACACCACCATCAAACGGGAGGTCGACGTCGAGGAGATCGAGGCGCTCAAGGGGGAGCCGGGTGGGGATCTGGCGCTCGGTGGTGCCGACCTCGCCGCGACCTTCCTGCGTCACGACCTGATCGACGAGTTCCGCATCTACGTCCATCCGGTCCTCATTGGACAGGGCAAACCCCTGTTCCGCGACGCCGAGATCCCGCTTCGCCTCGCCGAGTGCCGGACGTTCGGCAACGGGGTTGTTCTCCTGCGCTACCAGCGGAACTGAGGCGTCAGCCCGACATCATCGAAGCGTCAGGCGGGGCTGCCAGACTTGGTCCAGCAAGGCAAGGGAGAGGTGCCCGGAGCGGTTCATCGGGTTCCTGTTTCAGGAAGGGCCTCGGCCCACGCAGGTTCGAATCCTGCCCTCTCCGCCACACGATCCCCGCATTTGTCCCGTTCCGCCGGGTGTTGCTTTCCCCCGGTCGCTCCCGGCGGAACGGGCGTCTCACGCCGACAGGCTCACGCCGAGCGCCTGCCAGTCGAGCACGGGCGCGGCCCAGTCCCGGATCTCGGCGAGCAGGCCGAGGCGGGCGGCGCGGGCGCTCGGGTCCTCGGCCATCACCAGGATGTCGTCGAAGAAGGTGTCGATCGGGGCCGTCAGCACCCCGGCGGCTGCGGTGAACTCGGCGAGGCCGGTGCCCGCGGTGTCGCGGGCCTTGATGAAAGCCTGGTGCAGCGCGGTTTCCGCGGGTTCGACCAGCACCGCCGGGTCGTATCCCGGGTCGGTGCCCGCGGGCACGATCCGGCGGACCCGCTGCAATGCGGCGGCCAGGGCGGTGAACTCGGGCTCGCCCACCCGACCCGCCAACTCGGCCAGGGTCTCGTCGGCGGCGGCGGGCGCGTGGGCCTGCGGCAGGACGGCGGCGACCTGGTCGTGGGGGTGGCCCGCGTCGAGGAGGTGTTGTTCGAAGCGGCGGAGGACGAACTCGGCAACGTCGGCGAGCACCGTATCGGGCACGTCGATACCCTGGGCGCGCAAGCGGTCCGCGGCCACAGACAGTCCACACGGGACAGTGAGGGCGCGCAGATCGGGGTGTGCGCGAAGAATCGCCACGACGCCCGCCGCGGCTCGGCGCAGGCCGAAGGGGTCGGAACTGCCGGTCGGCTTGGCGCCCACCGCGAACAGGCCGACCAGCAGGTCGAACCGGTCGGCCAGGGCCAGCAGGGCACCGGACACCGTGATGGGCACGGGGCCACCGCCGGAGCGCGGCAACTCCATGTCGAACAACGCCTGCGCGACCGCCGCCGGCTCACCCGCGCGCCGGGCGTACTCGCGGGCCATGGTGCCCGCCAGGCTGGTCAGCTCGATCACCATCTGCGAGCCGAGGTCGAACTTGGCCAACTCGGCCGCCCGCCGCAGAGTGTCCGTTTCGGACAGTGCGACGGCGTCCGCGAGCGCCAGGGCGCCCGCGCCGATCCGGTCGGCGCGCTGCGCGACGGAACCGAGCCGCTCCTCGAAGGCGAGTTTGGCGATGCCCCGCTTCATGTCCGCGAGCGGGGTCTGCAGGTCCGCGCGCCAGAAGAAGCTCGCGTCCTCGTACCGCGCGCGCAGCACGGCGGCGTTGCCCGCGCGCACCGTGTCGTGGTCACACGCGCCGTTGGCGACGGCGACGAAGTGCGGCAGCAGGTCGCCGGACGCCGACCGCACCGGCAGGTAGCGCTGGTGCTTGCGCATCACGGTGGTGAGGATCTCCGCGGGCAGCTCCAGATACCGCTCGGCGAAGCCGCCGAGCACCGCGTTGGGTTGCTCCACCAGGTTGGTGATCTCGTCCACCAGCGCGGCCTCGCCCGCGAAGTCGATCTCCCCGCCGACCGACGCGGCCAGTTCCTCGGCCGCCGCGACGATCGCGGCCCGCCGCCGCTCCTGATCGGCGACGATCCCATGGCCCACAAGGAAATCCAGGTAGCCGTCGGCCGAGGTGACCTCGACCACCGGCTGCTCGGCCGTGCGGTGCACCCGGGTGGTCCGGCCGGCGGCGAGCGCGGACACCGCGACCGGAACCGTGGTCTCCCCGAGCAGTGCGAGCAGCCAGCGCACCGGCCGGGTGAACGACAGCTTCGGGTCGCCCCAGCGCATGTTCTTGTCGGCCCGCAGCTCGCCGACGATCTCGCCGAGGATGCCGCTGAGCACCTCGACGGCCCCGCGACCGACATCGGTCCGCGTGACGCCGACGTACTCCACGCCGTCCACGTCGATGCGGCGCAACGCACTGGCGTCGACACCCTGACCGCGGGCGAACCCGGCGGCTGCCTTCGTCGGCGCGCCGTCGGCGTCGAACGCGGCGGACGCGCGCGGGCCGCGCACGGTGCGCTCGGCATCGGGTTCGGTCGGCTCGACGGCCTCGACAAGCGCGACGACGCGACGCGGCGTGGCGTAGGTCGTGATCTCTCCGTGACCCAAGCGGGTGGCACCCAGCTTGTCGGTCAGCGCGCGGCGCACGGCGTCGGCGGTGCGGCCGACCTCGTGCGGCGGCAGCTCCTCGGTGCCGATCTCGAACAGCAGCGTCCGGGCACCGGCCACGGCGGCGAACTCGGTGGGCGCGGCGACGGGCGCGGCCAGCTCGGCGATACCCAGCGGGTGGCCCAGCTCGGCGCGGCGCTCCGACCACAGCCCGGCCACCTCGCGGGCCAGGCCCCGCATCCTGGCAAACGCTTTCGCCCGCTCGGTGGTGCTGACCGCCCCGCGCGCGTCGAGCACGTTGAACGTGTGCGAGCACTTGAGCACGTGCACGTGCGCGGGCACCGGCAGCCGCGCGTCGAGCAACCTGCGGGCCTCGGCGGCGTAGTCCTCGAACAGCCTGCGCTGGGTGTCCACGTCGGCGTCGTCGAGGTAGAACCGGCTCATCTCGTACTCGGCCTGGCCGAACGCCTCGCCGTAGGAAATGCCTGGCGCGTAAGCGATGTCCTTGAAGTGGTCGACGCCTTGGCGCGCCATCATGATCCGCTCGACGCCGTAGGTGATCTCCACCGACACCGGGTCCAGGCTCTGGCCGCCCGCCTGCTGGAAGTAGGTGAACTGGGTGATCTCCAGCCCGTCCAGCCACACTTCCCAGCCCAGCCCCCACGCGCCGAGCGCGGGCGAGGCCCAGTTGTCCTCGACGAAGCGGATGTCGTGGCTGTGGATGTCGATGCCGAGCGCTTCGAGGCTGCCGAGGTAAAGCTCCTGCGGGTTGCCCGGGTCGGGCTTGAGGATCACCTGGAACTGGGTGTGGGTCTGCAGCCGGTTCGGGTTCTCGCCGTAGCGGGCGTCGTCGGGGCGGACGCTGGGCTCGACGTAGGCGACCCGCCACGGCTCGGGGCCGAGCACCCGCAGCACGGTGGCCGGGTTCAGCGTGCCCGCGCCGACCTCGGTGTTGAACGGCTGCACCACCATGGCGCCGCGCTCGGTCCAGTACCTGGTCAACGCGAGCAACGCGTCCTGCATGGTCAGCACAACGAACCTCATCAGCGAAGTCTGCGGGGATGTCCGAGCGAGTCTAGTGCCGCGACCGCCGCCCCGATCGAGTCACCCGCAACCTTAGGGTTTGCCCGGGCCGAACCCCGCTGTAATGGTCGCGACCTGTGGCCATGACCACGTTGGGGAGACCATGACACTGCTGGCCGACCATTCGGCGACCGAGACCGACTTCCGCGACCCGGCGCACCGGCTGTCGCAGTTGCTCGACCCGGACTCGCCGGTTTCGCCGCACGACGGCGGTGCGTGCGCCGTTTCCGTTGTCCGCGGCCGAATCGGCGGCTCCCCCGTGGTGGCCTACTGCACCGACGCGACCACGCTCGGCGGCTCGCTCGGCGCGGCCGAGGCCGACCGGATCATCGACGCGATCGAGCTGGCGGTGCGGCTGCGGGTGCCGGTCATCGGGCTGTGGCACTCCGGCGGCGCCAAGCTCGCCGACGGCGTGGAGTCGATGGACGGCGTCGGGCGGATGTTCGCCGCGATGACCCGGGCGTCGGGCCGGGTGCCGCAGATCTCGGTCGTGCTCGGCCCGGCCGCGGGCGCCGCGGCCTACGGGCCCGCGCTCACCGACGTGGTGATCATGTCGAAGGCGGGCCGGATCTTCGTCACCGGCCCGGACGTGGTGCGCAGCGTCACCGGCGAACAGATCGACATGGAGGGCCTCGGCGGCACCGACACCCACGGCCGCCGCTCCGGTGTCGCGCACATGACGGTCGACACCGAGGCGCAGGCCTACGAGCGCGCCCGCGCGGTGACCAAGCTGCTCAGCAGGCCGGGTCTGCTCGACCTGAGTTCGGTCAGCGAGGATCGCGAACTGCGCGAGCTGCTGCCGGAGTCCCCGAAGCGCGCCTACGACGTGCGGCCGCTGGTGCGCGCGATCCTCGACGACACCGGATTCGAGGAGCTGCAACCGAAGTGGGCGCCCAACATGGTGATCGGCCTGGGCAGGCTCGCCGGCCGCACAATGGGCGTGCTCGCGAACAACCCGCTGCGCAAGGGCGGCTGCCTGGACTCGCTGTCGGCCGAGAAGGCGTCGCGGTTCGTCAGGATGTGCGACAGCTTCGGGGTGCCGCTGCTGGTCATCGTGGACGTGCCGGGCTACCTGCCGGGCGTCGGGCAGGAGTGGGGCGGGGTGGTGCGCCGCGGCGCGAAGCTGCTGCACGCCTTCGCGGAGGCCGCCGTGCCGCGGGTGACCCTCATCACGCGCAAGTCCTACGGCGGCGCGTACATCGCGATGAACTCGCGCTCGCTCGGCGCGACGAGGGTGTTCGCCTGGCCGGCCGCGGAGGTCGCGGTGATGGGCGCGGAGGCCGCCGTCGGCATCCTGCACCGCAAGAAACTGGCCGCGGCGGCCGAATCCGACCGCGCGGCACTGCGGTCGGACCTGATCGCCGAGCACGAGCGGATCGCGGGCGGGGTCGAGCGGGCCATCGCGCTGGGCGTGGTGGACGAGGTGATCGAGCCGGCGCAGACCCGCAGGCGGATCGCCGAAGCGGTGGCGAGCGCGCCCGCCGGACGCGGCCACCATGGCAACATCCCCCTGTAGACCGACCCCGACGAAGGGACACCGAACAGTCATGGCTGACGCGACCGACCTGTGGGTGCGCCGGTTCCACCCTGCCCCGGACGCGCCCAACCGGCTGCTCTGCCTGCCGCACGCCGGCGGGTCGGCGAGTTACTACTTCCCGGTGTCGCGGACGATGTCGCCGCACGTCGAGGTGCTCGCCGTGCAGTACCCGGGCAGGCAGGACCGCCGCACCGAGCGCTGTGTCGAGTCGGTCGGCGAGCTGGCCGACCTGCTGGCCGACATCGTCGAGCCGTGGGCGGACCGGCCGCTGACCCTGTTCGGGCACAGCATGGGCGCGTCGGTCGCGTTCGAACTGGCGCTGCGGCTGGAAGAGCGCGGCATCGTGGCGCACGGGCTGTTCGCCTCCGGCAGGCGCGCCCCGAGCACCCACCGCGACGAACGCGTGCACGAGCGCGACGACAACGGTCTGCTCGCGGAGATCAAGCGGCTCAACGGAACCGAGTCCCAACTCCTCGATGACGACGAGGTGCTGCGGATGGTCCTGCCTGCCATCCGCGCCGACTACAAGGCCGCCGAAACCTACCGCTACGAGCCCGGCCCCAAGCTCGCCACGCCGATCTACGCCCTCGTCGGCGACGACGACCCGAAGGCGACCGTCGAGGAAGTCCGCCAGTGGGGCGAGCACACCACCGGCCCCTTCGAGCTGGAAGTGTTCCCCGGCGGGCACTTCTTCCTCAACGCGCACGTGCCCGCGGTGATCGACCGGATCTTCGCCCACCTGCGCAAGCCGGTCGCCGTCCGCGACTAGTCAGCGCTCTTCGGCGGCGGCGAGCAGCTGCTGCGGCAGCCCGGCGGACAGGTCGGTCCGCCGGGTCACGTTGAGCTTGCGGTAGACCCGCGTCAGGTGCTGCTCCACCGTGCTCACCGTGATGTAGAGCTTGCCGCCGATCTCGCGGTTGGTGTGGCCCCGCGCCGCGAGCACCGCGACGCGCCGTTCGGCCTCGCTCAGGGTGTCCATCCCGGCGCGCGGCTCGGCCTGGTCGACGGGGCCGGTGTCCTGGCTGGGCACCAGTTCCAGGCTGATCGGCTCGGCGTGGCACGCCTTGGCGATCTGCAGCGAGCGGCGCGCGGCGGAGCGGCCCTTCTCGTAGTCGCCCGCGGCGTCGTGGGCCTGGCCGAGCTTGCGCAGCGCCCGCGCCAGCTCGAATCGGTCGCCGCCGACGTGCAGCAGGTCGACTGCCTTGAGCAGCAAGGGAACGCGTCGGTCGACGGTCGACGCGGCGGCGAGCACGCGCAGCGCGGTCCCCCGGGTGCGGGCACCGCTCCCGCCGGGGTGCGCGAGCTGCTCGGCGGCGAGCGCGCGGGCGGCCACGGTGTCGCCGAGGGCGAGGTGGGCCTGCGCGGCGCTGACCCGCCACGGCACCAGGGTCGGCAGGTCGAGGTTCCAGCCGATCATCAGCTCGCCGCACTGCCGGAAGTCGTCGAGGGCGGCGTGCGGGCGGTCGGTGGCGAGGTGGTGCAGCCCGCGCGCGTGCAGGTACCGCAGGCCGAACTGGGTGTGGAACATCGCGTCGGGCACCGGCTGGCGCAGCAGCGCGGCGGCGTCGTCGTGCTCGCCCATCGCGGTGGCCGCCGCGATGCGCACCGAGAGCGGCTCGCCGATGGCCACGCCCCAGCCCTGGGTGGACAGCGCGTGGTGCGCGGCGCGCGCCTGGGCACTGGCGGCGGGGAGGTCTCCTTGGCGCAGCAGGGTTTCCGCGCGCAACGAGCCGATCACCGCCTGCCAGGTGGCCGCGCCGCGGGTGGTGGCCTCGGCCAGCAGCGACGTGCACCAGTGCACGGCGCGGTCGTTGCGGTCGGCGTGCACCAGCGCGGCGATCGCGGCGAGCTGGGAGGCGAAGGTCTGCTCGCCGAGTCGGCTGGTCTGCAGGACGCGCTCGGCGGCGGTGCCGATCTCGGCGGCCGAGCCGCCGCCCAGCCGCACGCAGTCGATCATCGAGGACACGTGCGGCCACGAGGTCGCGGTCGAGGTCTCCGCCCGCTGCACCGGGACGTCGGCCACGGCGGCCGGGTACAGGAAGGCCAGCCAGTGGAACGCGGGCCCGAGCCTGCCCGCCGCGACCAGGCCGCCGAGGATGTCCGCGAGCTCCTCGGTGTGCCCGTACCAGACCAGGAACTTGGCCAGGTGCAAGGTGTTCGCCTCGGAGAGCAGCCCGCGGGCGCGCGCTTGCCGCAGCGGGGCCAGGTGCCTGCCCGCGGCGGCCGGGTTGTACCGCCACTCGACGCGCAGGAGCGCGACGGTGATGTCGGCGCGCTCTACGTCGTCCGCGCAGCCGCTGGCCGCCAGCTCGAACGCCTGCATCGCCTGCTCGACGCGGTGCAGGACCAACGCCTCCTCGGCGGCGTGCCGCAGGACCGCCACCGCCCACTGGCCGTCGACCTGGTCGGCGGCGATCAGGTGGGCAGCGACCTCGGCCGCGGGCGCGCCGCCGTGGTGCAGCAGAGTGGCGGCCCGCCCGTGCAGCGCGGCGCGGTCACCGGGCGCGAGGCTGTCGAGCACCGCGGCCTTGGCCAGCGGGTGCCGGAACCGGCCGCCGTCGAGCAGGCCCGCGGTCTCCAGCACCTCCAGTGCCTGCGCGACGGCGTCGGCGGACAGGTCGAGCAGCTTGCCCAGCGGCACCAGCCCGCCCGCGCCGCCGAGCAGCGCGAGGCCGCGGGCGACCGCCAGCATGGCGGGCTCCCAGCGGTGCAGGCAGGCGACGACACCGTGCCCGAACTCCTGCCCCACGGCGATCTCGCCGACGCGCGACCCGCCCGCGCGGAGCGCGGTGCGGTAGTCCTCGGCCAGCGCGTGGACCAGCAGCGGGTTGCCGCCGCTCAGCGCGTGGTAGACGGGCGCGAGGGTGTGCGCGGTGGAGTCGTGCAGTCGGGTGGCCAGCAGCTCGGCGACGCCCGCCCGCGACAGCGGCGCGAGCCGCAGGTGGGAGGTGTTGGGCTGGCGGGTGACCTCGGCGCGGAATTCCGCCTGGGTGGGCCGTGGCAGCGCCCACTCGGTGAAGATGACCATGACCCGGGCGAAGCGCATCCGGCGTTGCAGGTAGAGCAGTGCCTGCAGGGAGGCCCCGTCGGCGAACTGGACGTCGTCCACGCCGATGACCACCGGGCGGTCCTTGGCCAGCTCCAGGATGGCGGTGCACACCCCGTCGAGGATCCGGGCGCTCGACCGGCCGATCGCGTCCGGGTTCGCCGCGGTGAAGTCCGCGATCTCCGCGTCGGCCACCAAACTGATGATCTTGTCGGTCACCGTCTCGGGCATCGCGGGGCTGTGGAAGAGCTGGCCCAGCACGCCGAACCGCAGGGTGCGCTCGGCCCGCGAGCCGGTGGCGGTCAGCAGGATGGCCCCGTCGACCGCGGACCGCTCGGCGAACGCGTGCAGCAGCTCGGTCTTGCCACTGGCCACGCTGCCGCTGATGAGGGCGACCTGGCCCCTGCCGCGCGCGCAGTCGGCGTAGAGCGCGGCGAGGGTTCGCAGCTCCGCGTGCCGTTCGACCAAGGCCATGTGTCGCCTCCCGTGTGCCGCCCCTGTGTCATCGAGCGGCCCGCACTGACCTCGATTACACAGTGTGACGAAGTTTCCCCACAAACCCACGATCGGGGATGAATCTAACGGTACGGTCCGCGCTGTGGAAGATTTGCTAAGTGAGCTGATGAACAATGAGCGATCATGATCTTGATTCATCTTTCCGTTAGACCATTCGGGGTATTTGGCACGCCCTTTGGCTGTAGCGTGGTTCGCCAAATTAGTGAACCGACAACAATGGGTGCCGGCACCCTGATCGGCTCCGCACTCGTGCGGTTACGCAGCGCGAGCCACGAGGTCGAGTGACTCTTGCCAACTGGCGCCCCGTGGCAGGTTCATGCCGAGGTATGCCGCAATAGACCGTTGGCTGCTATGCAGTGCTCGAATGGCCATCGGCAGCGCACAGTGTTAACTGGCGGTAACCACAGCCGGTCGATCTCCAGCGCGACGACGAATCGTGCGCGCGAGTCCCCGTTAACGCTCACCTGTTCGCACAAGCAGCGCACTTCGGCGCAGCCAGAGCAGACCGAGCACCGGCAGCACCACCGGCACGAAGCCGTAGCCCCGGCCGAAGACCGACCACACGGTGGCGTCCGGGAACACCGCAGGCACCAGCACGCTCACCGTCCCGACGATGAGCACACCCGCGAGTTCCAGCAGGCAGGACGCGACAGCCAGCCTGCGCGAGGCCCGACTCCCCCGCGCCAGGCTCACGGTGGCCACCACGTAGACGACGGCGGCGAGCGCGGACAGCAGGTAGGCCAGCGGCGCGTCATCGAAGCGGGTGGCGATCTGCACCGCCGAGCGCGCGCACGCGGCGAGCGCGAAGACGGCGTACACCGCGATCAGCAGCCGCCCGGGCCCGCCGCGGGTCGCCGCGCGCAGGTCAGGCGCCGACACCGGGCACCGCGGTCCAGATCTGGTCCAGCCGCACGATCAGCACCGGCACCACCAGCGCGCCCACCACCAGCACGCTCGTGCTCCAGCGGGTGCGCTCGGCCAGCGACCAGAACGCCGCGGCGGGCAGCACGAGCAGCGCGCCGACCAGGTAGCCGGCGAAGGTGAGGCCCTCGATGTCGCGGTCGAGCCCGGCCAGCTTCACCAGACCCACCACCGCCTGCGCCAGCAGGCCGAGTTCGACCAGCAGCAGGAACCCGAGCAATGCCCTGGTGTAGCGCCGGTCCAGGCGCAACGGCCGGTTCGCCACCACCAGCACGAGCGCCCAGACCGCGGCGCCGACGGCGAGCCAGGTGAGTACGGTGGACAGCGAGTCGATCATCGGACGCGACCTCCGCGAGGGGTGACCAGCGGGCGGTGCAGAGCCTCGCACGGCAGGCTCAGGCAGAGGCGCGCGGCCCGTCACGGACCGGCCGAAACGGGCGACGTAGCCGTCGAGGAGGTGCGCGATGGTCGGGGCGGACCGGCGGCTGATCGACCTGCTGCGCGCGCCCGAGCGACAGGCCGACGCACTGGCCGCCGTGGCCGAACAGGTCGACGGCCTGCCGGACACGCCCGAGGCCCGCCGAGTGCGCGCGCTGGTCACCGACTGGCTGACCGGCGCCACGCACCGGCCCGACCTGAGCGAGTGGGACCCGACGACCCTGTTCCTGGCGTTCCTGCCGCTGGTCGCCGACGCCGGATTCCGCCTACTCGCGGCCGACCTGCTCGCGGACACACTGGACGTAGGCAGACCCGAACCGCCCGCCTACCTGGACCCCGGTGTGCCCTTCGACCCCGGTGTGCCCTTCGGCGGTGACGTGCCCTTCGACGTCGATGACGTGCCGGCGGTCCGGGAGGCGTGGCCGCGGCTGTCGTTCCCGGACGCGGTCGCCGCGGCCGAGCCGTTCGACGTCGAGGTCGGCCTCGCCCCGGCCCAGGACCTGGCGCTGACCGGCACCGGCGCGCTCACCCTGCCCGACGGCCCGGTCGAGCTGGAGATCGTGCTCATGTACGACCCGGCGGCGTTCGCCCCGGTCGGCTGGACCAACCCGACCACGCTCGCGGTCACCCGCGACGACCCGTACCCGGTCGCGGCGCTGCCGATGGTCGCGCTCGCGGGCGCGGACCTGCGCTCCCGCAGGCAGATCGGCGCGTCCTTCTTCGTCGGCGGCGCGCTGCGCGGGTACGCCGCGCGCGAGGTCGAGGTGGCCGGGGCGCCGTCCGGGCAGGTGTCGCTGTTCGACGGCCGGGTGCTCGACATCGGGCCGCTGCTCGCCGAGGACGCGCCCGACCTGGTGATCGTCGTCGAGCGCGGCGAGGATCTGCGTGGGCAGACCCTGCTGTGGAGCACGCGCGGCACGGTCGCGGGGGTGCCCGCCGCGCCGGGGCCGTTCCGCGGCGAGATCGGCGCGGACCCGGCCGAGTTCGCCCGCCGCGTCCGGCTCGACATCGGCGCGTACGGCGGCGACGCGCGGGCGAGCACGCTCAAGCTCATCGGGCTCGGCCGCGACATCGCCGACCGCATCCCCGACGAGGTGTGCGCCGCGCTGACCGCGGTGGCGCGGCGGTGCCACCCGGCGCCCGCGACGGTGCTGCTGCTCAGCGCCGAGCCGCACGTGCCGTGGGAGCTCGCCGTGCTCGACCCGCCGCCGGGCGGCTCGGCGAGCCCGTTCCTTGGCTCGGCGGTGGCCATCGGCCGCTGGGTGCTGGCCCGGCGCAGGCCCCAGCCGAGTCCGCCGACCGAGGTGCGCGCGGACCGGCACGTCGTGGTCACCGCCCGGTACGAGGGGGTCGCGGGCTGGGCCCGGCTGCCGCACGCCGAGGCGGAGGCGAGCAGGCTGAGCGCGGCGTACCAGCCGTGCGAGGAGGTCCAGCCGCTGCACTCGGCGGTGCTCGACTGCCTGGAGGCCGGGCCGAGCGGGGACGTGCTGCACTTCGCGCTGCACGGCAAGTACGACCCGGGCAACGCCCAGGACGGCCTGGTGCTGCTCGCGCCGTCGGCGGCGAACCCCGACCGGCTGCAACCACGCTTCCTCGGCCCCGACCAGGTGTCCGCGATGGCGTTCACCGGCGCGCCGTTCGTGTTCCTCAACGCCTGCCAGGTCGGCGCGGCGGGCGAGGTGCTCGGCGACTACTCCGGCCTGGCGAAGGCGTTCCTGGCCGCGGGCGCGGCGGGCGTCGTCGCTCCACTGTGGAATGTCGACGACGCGGCCGCGAGCACCATCGCCGACGAGTTCTACCGCGCCGCCTACGGCCCGGATTCGACTGCCCCGGCGGAGATCCTGCGCAGGCTGCGCGCCGGGGTCACCCGGCACACCGTCGCGGGCACGCCCGCGACCACGCTGGCGTACCAGTTCTTCGGCCACCCTCGACTGAGGCTGCGCCGGGACCGATGAACGGGGGCGGGGATGGCTGAGCGGCTTCGGCCGGACGGCGGCGAGGTGCGAGTCGGCGACGTGGTCGTGGTCTCGCCGGGGCTGACCGGGCAGGTGGCGGTGCACCCGCCCGCGAGCGACGGCATGCGCGGCGCCGAGGATGCCCGCGCCGCGCTGCTGGACGCGTTGGCGCGCGGCGGTTTCGCCGAACAGGTGACCGTGCAGATCATCGACCCGGTCGAGGTGCCCGAGCTGGCGTCGGGCACGAGCCGGTCGACCGCGGTGGGCGAGCCCGCGATCACGGTGCGGGTGCCGGGCCCGGGCACGGGGTTGGGGCAGCTCGTGCTGGCCACCGACGAGGCGGGCGTGCTGAGCTGGCACCTGCCCGACGACGTGGCCCCCGACGAGGTGGCCGACCGCGGCGGCGACCGGCGCACCTACACCATCGCCCGGCGCGTGGCACCGTCCGCCGACCCGACCGACGCGCGCGGCCTGATCGGCGCGGTCGGCGGCAAACTCCTGAAAGTCCTGGTGTTCCCGCTGGTCGACCCGCTCCTCGGCAAGGTGGGCGACTTCTTCGCCGCACGGTGGGAGGCGAAGCACCGATCCGTCCGATTGCGACAGTTCACAGTGGACGATTGCAGGCTGCCGGAGCCGCTCCGCCCCGACCCGCCGGACTGGGCCGCCCTGGGCGCGGGCCCAGCTCTGCTGTTCCTGCACGGCACCGCGAGCCGCAGCCACATCGGCTTCGCAGGCATCCCGCCCGAGACCATGGCGGCGCTGGAGAACCGTTACGGTGGAAGGGTGTTCGCCTACGACCACCACACGCTCTCGGTCGACCCGGCGGACAACGCCCGCTGGCTGGTAGACCAGGTCCCGCCCGACGCGGGCCTGACCGTCGACGTGGTGTCGCACTCACGCGGCGGCCTGGTCGGCCGCGTGCTGTGCGAACGACCCGGCGACATCGGCCTGACCCCCGCGCGGCTGCGGGTCCGCACGCTGGTCATGGTCGCCACCCCGAACGCGGGCACCGCGCTGACCGACCCCGACCACCTCGGCGCGTGGCTCGACCGGCTGACCAACCTGCTGCAACTGGTACCCGACAACGGAATCACCGACGTCCTCGACGTGATCCTGACGGTCGCGAAGCAGGTCGCACTCGGCGCGTTCAAGGGCCTGGACGGCCTGCTCTCGATGAGCCCGACCGGCGAATTCCTGACCCAGCGGCTGAACCGGCCGTCCGATCACCGCGCGACCTACCACGCGGTGGCCTCGAACTACGAGCCCCCAGCCGGTTCGCCCCTGCTGCGCACCGCCCGCGACGGCCTCACCGACGCCGTGTTCGGGACGACGGAGAACGACCTGGTGGTGCCCACCGCAGGCGTCTTCGCCGAGAACGGCGCCACCGGTTTCCCCATCGCGGACCCAGAACTGTTCGACGCCACCCAAGCCGTCGACCACAGCGGCTACTGGTCCCGCCCCCGGATGGCCGCCGCCCTCGACCGCTGGCTGCCCGGCTGACGACTCGCCCCTACCTCACTGGGGTACGGCCTCCACGGTCTGCGCGACGTTGCCGCTGTAGCAGTAGGCGGTGGCCACGCCGGGGGCGTTCACCGCCTGGGTGCCGTAGACGACGTACTGCTGGCCCGTCTGGAGGTTGCGGCACAGGATCTTGACTTTGTACCGGCCGGTGTCGCACTGGGCGTTGCCCTCGCCGTAGTAGTGGTTGCTGCCCTGGTGGACCCACTCCATCCACGAGACGCACCCGGTGACACCGGTGGCGGGTGGGTCCTGCACGGCGTGGACGCTCTCCGCGACGTTGCCGCTGTAGCAGGTGGTGGTGGCCGTGTTGGGGGCGTTCACCGCCTGGGTGCCGTAGACGACGTATCCCTGGCCCGTCTGGAGGTTGCGGCACACGATCTTGACTTTGTACCGGCCGGTGTCGCACTGGACGTTGCCCCGGCCGTAGTAGTAGTTGCTGCCTTCTTGGACCCACTCGACCCACGTCGTGCACCCGGTCGGGGTGGCCTGGGTGCCCGCCTGTGCGGGGACGACCAGGACTAACAGGCCGACGACGACCGCCGCCAACGTTCGGAACGAATGCCTGATCAACACTGTCTCCTCGAAGCCGTGGGAGCAGGAAAGCCTGCCGCGACAAGAACACTACCGACACCCGGCCCGCATTTGATCAAGATCGCGGGAGACCGCACTAACGCGGCATTCGGCGCCAGAGTGCCCGCGGCAGCAACCGGAGCAGCGCGAAGACCGGGCGCAGGACGCCGGGCACCCAGACCTCGCCGCGGCCGCGCGCCAGCGCCCGCACGGTCGCCGCCGCCACCTGGTCCGGCGTGCTGGAGAACGGCGCGGGCGACATGCCCTCGGTCATCCGGCCGATCACGAAACCGGGACGCACGAGGAGCAACCGGGCGCCGCTGCCCGCGAGCGCGTCGGCCAGGCCGCAGGCGAACCCGTCGAGGCCCGCCTTGGCCGAGCCGTAGACGTAGTTCGCCCGCCGGACCCGGACGCCCGCCACCGACGAGAACACCACCAGCGTGCCGCTTCCTTGTCGCCGCACCACATTCGCGAGGTGCGTGAGCACGCCGACCTGCGCGACGTAGTCCGTGTGCACGATCGCGGCGGCGTGCGCGGCGTCGCGCTCGGCGAGGCGCTGGTCGCCGAGTACACCGAAGGCGACGACGACGGTGTCGAGCGGGCCGTGCGCGCGGACGACGCCGTCGAGCGCCGCGGTGTGCGCGTCAAGGTCGTCGGCGTCGAACTCGACGCGGGCCACGGTCGTCGCGCCCGCCGAGCGCAGCGCGGCCTCCTCGGCGTCGAGGTCCGCGGCTCGCCGCGCGGCGAGCACCACCGTGCGCGCGCCGCCGTCGACCAACCGCCGGGCGACAGCGAGCCCGATCTCGCTGCGGCCACCGAGAAGCACCACGGGTCCGCTCATGCCCCGGAGTCTGCCGCTCGGCGGACTCCGCACGGAAACCGGGCTCCACCCGGATGCCAGCCCGAACCGACATGTTCGAGTGAACAATCGACTTCTTGCATACTCCCAGTCTGCTTTACCCCCGGATCGAGTGATTTCCCTCAGGTCAGCACCCTCCCATTCGGGGACTGTACGGCGGCAAAATCCCGGTGTTAACTTCGATGGCGTCGGCGACTGAAAGGACGCGCTCGAACCGCCTGAGTGAGAGTCGAGGTACTCACTCGGAACGGGCCAGCAGCACCGGTTTCCAGATCCCGGTTTCCGACACCCCCTCTGTCTTTCGCTCATTCCCCATGCCCTGAAACAGGATTGGCGGTACCACAGACGTGACCGAGACGGTGCGTTCCCTGGACAGCGGTGGCACGGACGCAAACCAGCAGAGCCTGGGCACGGCGGCCGCGCGCAACCTGGCCACCACCACCAAGTCCGCGCCCCAGATGCAGGAGATCACCTCCCGCTGGCTGCTGCGCAAGCTGCCCTGGGTCCAGGTCGCGGGCGGTACCTACCGGGTCAACCAGCGCCGCAGCTACATCGTCGGCGACGGGCGGATCGCGGTCGACTACGTCGTCGGCGACGGCCGGATCGAGGTCAACCGCGCCGAGCAGGCCCGCGTGGTGCCGGGCGACCTGCGCGAACTGGCCTTCCTGCGCGACTTCGAGGACGAGGCGGCCTTCACCGCCCTCGCCGCGCTGTTCACCCAGGAGGAGTACTCGGCGGGCGACACGATCGTCGAGTGGGGCCACGCGGAGGACCGCTTCGTGGTCATCGCGCACGGCCGCGTCGAGCAGCACACCGCGGGCCACTACGACGACGAGGCCGTCGTCGGCGTGCTCGCGGACGGCGACTACTTCGACGAGTGGGGCCTGCTGGAGGAGCGGATCTGGGACTTCAGCGCCCGCGCCGCCACCTCCTGCACGATACTTTCCTTGCGCCGCAGCGATTTCCAAACTCTAGCCGACCGCTCGCCGACGCTGCGCGCCCACCTCGACGCGTTCCTCGCCAGCGGCGCGGGCCAGCGCGACGGCGAGGCGCCGATCAACCTGGCCGCGGGCCACACCGGCGAGGTCGACCTGCCGGGCACCTACGTCGACTACGAGGCATCGCCGCGCGAGTACGGGCTCAGCGTCGCCCAGACCGTGCTGCGCGTGCACACCCGCGTCGCCGACCTCTACAACCAGCCGATGAACCAGGTCGAGCAGCAGCTCCGGCTCACCATCGAGGCGCTGCGCGAGCGCCAGGAACACGAGCTGATCAACAACCGCGACTTCGGCCTGCTGCACAACGCCGACGCCCGCCAACGCATCCACGCCCGCACCGGCGCGCCCACCCCGGACGACATGGACGAGCTGCTTTCCAAGGTGTGGAAGGAACCCGGCTTCATCCTGGCCCACCCGCGGGCAATCGCCGCGTTCGGCCGCGAGTGCAGCAAGCGCGGCCTCTATCCGACCAATGTGGACATGAACGGCCACCAGGTGCCCTCGTGGCGCGGTGTGCCGGTGTTGCCGTGCAACAAGATCCCGATCAGCGACACGCGCACCACCTCGGTCCTGCTGATGCGCACGGGCGAGGCCAACCAGGGGGTCATCGGCCTGCACCAGATCGGCATTCCCGACGAGTACGAGCCCAGTCTCTCGGTGCGCTTCATGGGAATCGACGACAAGGCGATCATCTCCTACCTGGTCAGCGCCTACTACTCCGCCGCCGTGCTGGTGCCGGACGCGCTGGCCGTGCTGGACAACGTGCAGATCGGACTCTGACCGGGTCGATGACGGGCCGCCGGACTGTCCACTATGGATAGTCCGGGGCGGGTCATCGGTCCCCGGCCTCATTCGGTGTTGGTGAACGAACGATTGGCGGTATGAGCAGTGACTGGTCTCCTCGAATCGGGTGCGGGCCCGGCAGCGGACACCGAGCAGCAGAGCCTGGACACGTCGGCGGCGCGCAACCTGACCACGACGACCAAGTCCGTGCCGCAGATGCAGGAGATCACCTCCCGGTGGCTGCTGCGGATGCTGCCCTGGGTGCAGGCCGCGGGCGCGGCCTACCGGGTCAACCGGCGGTTGAGCTACACCATCGGCGACGGCCGGGTCAGCTTCAGCAACACCGGCGCGACCGTCCGGGTGATCCCGCCCGAACTGCGCGAACTGGCCATCCTGCGCGGTTTCGACCACGACGACGTGCTCGACGACCTGGCGGCCCGGTTCGTCCAGCGCGAGTTCGCGGCGGGCGACGTGCTCGCCGAGGCCGGGCAACCCGCCGACGCGGTCTACCTGATCGCGCACGGCAAGGTCACCCAGTTCAGCGCGGGCCACTACGGCGACCGCTCGGCGATCGGCATCCTCGGCGACGGCGAGTACTTCGGCGACCGCGCCCTGCTCGACCCGGACGCCGTCTGGCCGCACACGGTCACCGCCACCACTGGCGTCACCGTGCTCACCTTGCCGCGTCAGGAGTTCCTCGCCGTGCAGACGCGGTCCGACGCGCTGCGTTCGCATGTGGACGAATTCAGCGCCAGCCCCCGGGCGGCGCAGAACAAGTACGGTGAGGCTGAGATCGCGATGTCCTCCGGGCACATCGGCGAGACCGAACTGCCCGGCACCTTCGTCGACTACGACATGGCGCCCCGCGAGTACGAGCTGAGCGTGGCGCAGACCGTGCTGCGCGTGCACACCCGCGTAGCCGACCTCTACAACGAGCCGATGGACCAGGTCGGCCAGCAGCTCCGGCTGACCATCGAGGCGCTGCGCGAGCGCCAGGAACACGAGCTGATCAACAACCGCGAGTTCGGCCTGCTGCACAACGCCGATTTGCGCCAGCGCATCCACACCCGCACCGGCCCGCCGACGCCGGACGACCTGGACGAGTTGCTGTCCCGCAGGCGCCGCTCCGACTTCTTCCTGGCGCACCCGCGGACCATCGCCGCGTTCGGCCGCGAGTGCAACCGGCTCGGCGTCTATCCGCCGGTCGTGGAGGTCGACGGCAAGCGGGTGCAGTCGTGGCGCGGGGTGCCGCTGCTGCCGTGCGACAAGGTCCCGATCACCACCACCAACACCACCTCGATCCTGGTCATGCGGACCGGCGAGTCCGACCAGGGTGTGATCGGCCTGCACCAGACCGGCATCCAGGACGAGTACGAGCCGAGCCTGTCGGTCCGGTTCATGGGGGTGGACGAGAAGGCCATCATCTCCTACCTGGTCAGCGCCTACTACAGCGCCGCCGTCCTCGTTCCCGACGCGCTCGGCGTCCTGGAGAACGTCCAAATCGGACTCTAGGAGCCCACCCCTCATGCCCACCACCGAGGTGACCAGTCAGGCCCGCTCAGCCCGGGAAGTGCTGGCGCAGAGCCGAAATCTGCTCGACCCGGCGCTGCGCGCGGCCGTCGACACGCTCCCCGACTCGATGCGGCTGATCGCCGGCTACCACTTCGGTTGGTGGGACGAGCACGGCAGGCCGGTCGGCGCGGACAGCGGCAAGGCGATCCGCCCGGCGCTGGTGTTCACCGCCGCCGAGGCGGTCGGCGGCGCGCCACGCGCGGCGCTGCCCGCCGCGGTCGCGATGGAACTGGTGCACAACTTCACCCTGCTGCACGACGACGTCATGGACGGCGACCGCACCCGCCGCCACCGGCCCACCGCGTGGAGCGTGTTCGGCCTCGGCCAGGCCATCCTCGCGGGCGACGCCCTGCTCACCCTGGCCTACGACGTGCTCGCGGCCAGCGGGCACGGCGACGCCTTGCGGGGTGCGCGGGTCATGTCCACGGCGGTGCTGGCCGTGCAGGACGGCCAGGCCGCCGACCTCGCGTTCGAGCGGCGCGCGGACGTCGGGCTGGCCGAGTGCGTGCGGATGGCCGAGGGCAAGACCGGCGCGCTGCTGGGCTGTTCGACCGCGATGGGCGCGATGTTCGGCGGCGGCGACCCGGCGCAGATCGATCACTTGCGCGGCTTCGGCGAACGGCTCGGACTGGCGTTCCAGCTCGTCGACGACCTGCTCGGGATCTGGGGCGATCCGTCGGTCACCGGCAAGCCGGTGTACTCCGATTTGGACAGTCGCAAGAAGTCGCTGCCCGTGGTCGCCGCACTCGTCTCGGACACCGCCGCCGGGCGCGACCTGGCGGCCATCTACCACCGCGCCGCGTCGCTGTCGGCCGCGGATCTGGTGCGTGCGGCCGAGTTGGTCGACCGCGCGGGCGGGCGCGCCTGGAGCCAGACCCAGGCCGACGACCTGCTCGACCAGGCGTTGCACCACCTGCACGCCGCCGCACCGGCCCCCCGGGCGGCCACCGAGTTGGCCGCGCTGGCCCGCCTCGCCACCCGCCGCGACCACTGATCGAGCACGAGGAGAGCCGATGTCCCAGCCCCTGCCCGCGGGCGCCGTGCTCGTCGCCGACGAGGTGGTGGGCGGCGAACACGGCACTCTCCCTTGCCCCGCCGCAATCCTGGTCGACGGCGAGTTGCGCAGGCGCGCCGTCGCCGTGCACCGCGGTGTGCTCGACTTGTCCGATATAGACGGTGACGAAGCAACCTGGGTGTCCCTTGGAGACTCGGCATTGGCCGTAGCCGCGAGAAAAAGCGACGGCGAGGCCCGGATAGCGGCGCGGACCGCGCTGAGCGCCTGGCTCGCGGTCAGCGGGACACGCACGGTGCTGCTGGCCGCGCCGCGCGCGTTCTGCGCCGGGGTCGAGCGGGCGGTCAAGGCCGTGGAGCAGGCGCTCGATCAGCGCGAAGGCACGGTGTACGTGCGCAAGCAGATCGTCCACAACAGACACGTGGTGTCCGACCTGGAGTCCCGCGGCGCGGTGTTCGTGGACGAGCTGGCCGCCGTCCCGGCCGACGCGACCGTCGTCTTCTCCGCCCACGGCGTCTCCCCCGCCGTGCACACGGAGGCGGCCGAGCGCGGCCTCGACGTCATCGATGCGACGTGCCCACTGGTCACCAAGGTCCACGCCGAAGCCCGCCGCTTCGCCACCCGCGGCGACACGATCGTCCTCATTGGACACGCGGGCCACGAGGAGGTCGAGGGCACGCTGGGCGAGGCGCCGGAAAGCACGCTGCTGGTGCAGTCCGTGGCCGACGTGGCCACCCTGCGCGTGCCCGACCCGAGTCGCGTGTCGTACCTGACCCAGACCACGCTCGCCGTGGACGAGACCGCCGACATCGTGGCCGCGCTGCGCGCTCGCTTCCCCGCCCTGCGCGGCCCCGACTCAGCCGACATCTGTTACGCGACAACCAATCGCCAGGACGCCGTCCGCGCCATCGCCCGCGACGCCGACCTGGTGCTGGTGCTCGGCTCCACCAACTCCTCCAACTCCCTGCGCCTGGTCGAATTGGCCGAGCGCCACGACACCCCCGCCCACCTCATCGACGACATCCGCGACCTCCGCCCCGAATGGCTGACCGGCACCCGCACGATCGGCCTGACCGCGGGCGCGTCCGCCCCGCCCCATCTGGTGGACGAAGCCATCGCCGCGCTGGCGGGCCTCGGCCCCCTCACCGTCACCGAGATCGAGACGGCCCAGGAAAAC
Source organism: Actinokineospora sp. (assembly GCF_052390155.1). Classification (NCBI taxonomy): domain Bacteria; kingdom Bacillati; phylum Actinomycetota; class Actinomycetes; order Pseudonocardiales; family Pseudonocardiaceae; genus Actinokineospora; species Actinokineospora sp. The sequence continues at coordinate 57,865 of NZ_JBQTHF010000017.1, forward strand.
ATCCAGTTCATGCTCCCCTCCCCGGTGCGCCACAGGTAATCGCCGTCAGCCAACCGTCAGGTCTTCATCAGCGACCTCGGGCAAACTTGGTTCCAGCAAGGCAAGGGAGAGGTGCCCGGAGCGGTTCATCGGGTTCCTGTTTCAGGAAGGGCCTCGGCCCACGCAGGTTCGAATCCTGCCCTCTCCGCCACAACGTCCGGCAGCCCCCTCTGCCGGGCGTTTCCTGTTGCCCATCATTCGGCGGGTAGCACGTAGTGCAGTTCGTACCGGTCGGCCGCGAGGACCATGTCGTTCAGCTCGGCGGGACCACCATCGGTCAGCGCGACCCTGGTCACGGTAATCACCGGCGTTCCCGGCGCGAGTTGAAGCGTGCGCCGCTCTTCGGCCGTCGGCATCCGCGCGCCAACCAGTTCCTCGAACCGGACCAGGCCACGCCCGATTTCCTCCAGACGCGAGTACACGCCGCCTACTCCGGTGTCGACTTCTTCCATCGCGGTGCCTCGCGTAATACTGCGTGGCAACCTGGACACGGCAAGTTGCACAGGCACGCCATTCGCGCTCATCACCCGATCACGCACACACAGTTCCGTCCCGACTGACACATCCAGCAGACTGGCGGCGCGATCGTCGGCGGACTCGAACCTGATCCGCACGCTGACCGTCGGCTGCCATCCGCCCACCGCGGCATCGCCGAGAAACGCGCCGCGGCCGGTTTCTCGGGCTTCGCGGGAGAGCCGGTTGCGGGCAAGGCGATGCACGGTCGGAGTGGGTCGGACGAACGCGCCGCGGCCGTGCTCGACCAGGATGGCGCCGGATTGCTGGAGCAGTCCGACGGCCTGTCGCACCGTCGGACGAGATACACCGAACTCGGCGACAAGATCGCGTTCGGACGGGAGCTGGGTGCCAGGAGGGTAGCTGCCGCTGCTGATGCGGTCGCGAAGCACGTCCGCGAGCTGCCGGTAGACCGGAACACCGGTCATCTTGTCGACTCCTGGAGTCACTCCGCTCGCTCCCTTCTGGTCAACACGTCTGCACCAGGTCTGCAGACTACCGACCGTTAGGGGTTCAAACGAACCAGTCCGAGGAGTGGTCACAGACCGTCAGTTGTCGCGACATCGCTGGCTGGGCGGTAGGTCATGAGTGCGGAGTGGACCGCGCCGACCACTGGCCGCGTACTCGTTCCATACATCACCGAATGGTGCGCTGAGCGGCCGATGCCTACTCGTTGCGACACTTGACATGGTGAACGACGGCGAGTAACGACCACTTGGCTATGAAACCAATGAGGGAAGAGAGCTACCAGCGGCTCGATAGCCAAGGAGAGGCCTGATGAACTGGACGCTCGAAGTAGTAGTGGTCCCGGTCTCGGACATGGACCGCGCCAAGACGTTCTACGCCGATCGACTCGGCTTCCAGGTCGACCACGACACCGACATCCCCGGCGGCCCGCACATCATCCAGCTCACGCCGCCGGGGTCGGGTTGTTCGATCGTGCTCGGCAAGGGCTTGGTCGACATGGTGCCGGGCTCGTTGCAGGGCCTGCAACTCGTGGTCGCGGACCTGCCCGCGGCGCGCGCCGAGTTGGTCGACCGGGACGTGGAGGTCAGCGAGATCCGAGTCGCGGGCGGCGCGGGATTCCGCCCGGCCGAGGACGGCGAAGACCTCAACAACGTCGGCTTCCTCTTCTTCACCGACCCGGACGGCAACGGCTGGAGCGTCCAGCAGATCACCGCGCGCGGCTAACTCGGCGGCGTGAGCCTGCTGGTGACGGCGAGCCGGTTGAACGCGTTGATCACCGTGAGCGTCCAGACGAGCTGGGCCAGTTCGGCGTCGGCGAACTCGGCGGCGGCGCGGGCGTAGACCTCGTCGGGGACGTGCGTCTCGGCCAGCAGGGTCATCGCCTCGGCGAGGTCGAGGGCCGCGCGCTCGCGCACGGTGAAGAACCCCGACTGCCGCCAGACGGCCAGCGCGTGCAGCTTGCGCGCCGATTCGCCGAGTTGGCCCGCGGCGGCGGCGTGCAGGTCGACGCAGAAGGCGCAGCCGTTGAGCTGGGACGCGCGGACCCGCACCAGCTCGATCAGGCTCTTGTCCAGACCCGCCGCGATCGCCTGCGCCTCGACGGCCACATGCAGTTCCACGAGCTTCTGGTAGAGCTCCGGCGCGGCCGAGGTGGCCGAGATCCGGGCGGCGGTCATCAGGTCCACCGCCCGGACCCGAAGGTGTCCTGGCCCCGGCGAACCACGGTGCGCAGCTCCATCCGGCGCACCTTGCCGGTGCCGGTGCGCGGCACCTGCTCCCACGTCAGCACCACGGGGTCGGCGAGCGCGGGCAGATCCTGAACCGCCCGCGTCCACGCGACGCGGTCGAGGGTGCCGTCCTCGGTGACCACGACCGGCACCGGCAGCTCGCCCGGCGTGCCCAGCACGACGCACTCCACCGCCTCGGGCACCCGGTCCTCCAGCACGTCCTCCAACTCGACGCAGCTCTGCCCCGGGATCCGGTCTACCTCCCGATCCAGCAGCAGGTACGAGCCGGTGCGCAGCCGGACGCCGACGTCGCCGGTGTTCCACCAGCGGCCCGCCGCCTTGGCCGCCCAGCGGTCCGGTTCGCCGACGTAGCCGAGGCAGCGGAACGGCGACCGGATCAGCACCAGGCCGGGCTGCCCGGTCGGCACCTGCCGGAACGTGCGCGGGTCGACCACGCGCAGCCGGGTGCGACCCGGCGCCGGGCGGCCGAGGTTGCGCGTCGTCGGGTGGCGGCTGTCGCGTTCGGCGACCGCGCGGCGGGTGAGGAACCGGAACGTCATCGGGCCGGTCTCGGTCTGCCCCCACACCTGCACCCACAGCGGCCTGCGCGCGGTGGCCGCCAGAAACGCGCGCACTGTCGGCGGGTGCATCGCGTCGAATGTGCTGATGTAGAGCCGAACCGCGCGGAACGGGTTGTCGGCGCGCTCGGCGAGGGGCTGCCAGCGCACGAACGTCGACGGCAGTGCCTCCAGGGTCGTCGGCGGGTGCGCGCGCAGCACGGGCTCGGCGTCGCGCGGGTCGGCCTCGGCGATGACGACCACCTTGCGCGGCGCCAGCCACAGCACGCTCGCCGTCCACGGGATCGCGCGGCCGTGGCAGTAGGCGATCGCCGAGCACACGGTGTCGCGCCTGCGGCTGGACACCACCGGCAGCCGGTGCGACTCGGCGCCCGCGAGGCCGTGGATGAGCGTCGCGGTGGAATGCACGACCAGCTTGGGCGTGCCGGTGGTGCCGGAGGTGTGGTTGACCACCAGCGGCTCGTCAGCGCCGCGGGGCACGGGCGGCGGCGGCTCGTGGCCGCGCAGGGTCTCCACGTCGAGCGTGCCGGGGTACGCGCCGTCGAGGACGAGGGTGCGCCGGGCGAAGCCCATCAGGTCGGTCTCGTTGTCGCGGGCGTGATCGAGCACGGTGCGGGTGGTGACCAGCAGCGCCGGGTCGAGCCGCTTGAGCAGCACCTGCGTCGTCTCCGGCGTCAGGTGGTCGGACAGCAGCGCCGGAACCGCACCGAGCCGGGCGACCGCGCAGGCGAGCAGCACGTAGTCCCAGTGGTTCTCCTTGACCACCGCGACCCGGTCGCCCGACCCGACCCCGGCCGCGTGCAGCCACCCGGCGGCGCCCCGCACCAGCGCGGCGAGCTGGGCGATGTCGTAGCGGGTGCCGTGCGCGGGCGCGATGTCGAGTGGCCTGCTCAGCTCCACCACGGTGCGGGTGCCGCGGTCGAGCAGGTCGTCGAACAGCGTGCCGAGGTCCGAGGGCATCATGGCGCGGCGGCCTTCCTGCCGGTGACGGTGATCATGACTTGGGACAGCCAGGTGTGCCGTGGATCGGCGAGGTCCGCCACCGCCCGGTCTATGTCCACTTCGGACACTGAGCCGAGCGCGAGCATGTTCGGGCGCAGGTGTTCCAGCCACAGCGCGAACCACCGGCCAGCCGCCGTCCCGCCGCGCACCACCTCGGCGCGGCCGTCGGCCCGCACGTCGGCGAGCCCGGCCTCCTCGGCCAGTCCGACGTCGAGCAGGCCGCAGCGCGGGTGGTAGCCCGCGGCCGTCATCACCGCGTACGCGGCGCGCTTGACCTCGGGGTGGAACAGGCCATCGGCGTGGCTGAACAGCGACGCGGTGTCGGTGTCCTCCAGCACCAGGTGGCCGCCGGGGCGCAGCGCGCGGACCATCCGGGCCACCGCGCCCGCGCGGTCGCCGACGTGCTGCATGACCAGCCGCGCGTGCACCAGGTCGTAGGTCGACTCGGGCAGGTCGTCGCGGGTGACGTCGAGCCTGCGGATGGCGACGCCCCGCGCGCGCAGCCGGTCGAGCCGGGCGGTGTCGAGGTCGACGGCGGTGACGGCAGCGCCCCGCTCGGCCAGCCAGCCCGCCACGGACCCGCGCCCCGCGCCGACCTCCAGGCAGCGCCAGCCCGGCCCGGCACCCAGCGCCGCGAGCCGTTCGAAGGTGCCCGGGTCCCACAGCGCTTCGCCCAGCGCGAGGCGTTCCTCCTCGCGCTCGAACGCCGTGCCGAACACGTACCGGGTGGCGGTCCGCTCAGCCACGGGACACCGCCACCGGACGGCGGGCGGCGGCCAGCACCCGGTCGGCGACCAGTTCGGCCGAGCGCACCGCGCCCTCGCTGCTGGGCCGCAGCAGGTACCAGTCGCCCGCGTACTCGACCGGCGTCACCGGCCTGCGCACGAACTCGGCGCGCGCCGACAACGCGGGCGCGGTCGGCATCGGCAGCCCGTGCCGGAACCGGGCCACGACCGCGGACCGGCACGCGGACGTGAGCCCCGGCAGGTAGCGCTCTCCTTGGCGCACAAGGACATCGACCACCTGATCGTCGCCGGCGTCGACCAGGTCGGCGGCAGGCCCGGCCACCAATGTCGCCAGCCCGCGCCCGGCGGGCACCCGGTCCGGGTGCTTGCGGTCGTCGATCAGCACGCCTGCGAGCACGGGGTTCTCGACGGCGGGTACGGCGATGGCGTAGGACGGCCCGCCGCCGACCGGCGCGAGTGGACGGTCGAGCAGGCAGATCACCTTCACCATCGGGCGGAACTCGCAGGCGCGCACGTACTCGGGCGCGTCCGCGTGCAGCGCGGCGGCGACCGGCGCGGGGACGCACAGCACGACCGTGCGCGCGGTCAGCGCGGTGCCGTCGGTGACCAGGCGGGCGGCACCGGTCCGCGTGGCGACCTCGCGAACGGCGATGCCCGTGCTCACCTCGACCCGCTCGGCGAGCGCGCGGGCCAGCGTGTCCATGCCGTCGCGGAAGGTGCGGAACGTCCTGGTGGCGCCGACCGCGAGCAGGTGGCTCAGCACCGGCCCGGCGGCGGCCCTGGCGCTGTCCCAGCCGAAGAAGCCGCTGGTCAGGGGTTGGAACAGGTAGTCGTGCACGTCGGGGTGGTAGCCGCGGAGTTGCTCCGCGACCGTGCGCGCGCCCAGCGGTGTGGCCTCCGGCCGGTCGACGTCGAAGGCGCGCTTGCGCACCCCCGCGGTGGCCAGCAGCCGGGCGAGGCTGAGCCGGGCGCGCGGGCTCAGGCCCGCGCCGTCGAGCAGGCCGCGCGGGTCGCCGACGTGCGGGTGCGCCCGGCCTTCGCGCCACATCGCGATGTCGCGGCCGATCAGCGGAGCGTCCACATCGGACAATCCGAGGTCGCGGATCAGCCGCCAGGTGGCCGGGTACCCGTGCGTGCCGATCATCTCGGCGCCGGTGTCGAGCAGGTAGCCGTCGCGGCGCACGCTGCGCGTCCGGCCGCCGACGTGGTCGGCGGCCTCGAACACGTGCACCGAGCGGCCGCCCGAGCGCAGCCGGTGGGCCAGGGCGAGCCCGGCGATTCCCGCGCCGACCACGGCGACGTCGAGGTCCGGGCTCATGGTGTGGCTCCCAACAGTGGGGCGATCAGGTTGACGGCCACCAGGGACGCGACGGTGACGCGGTGGGCGCGCAGGCCCAGGGTGCGGGCGCGCAACAGGTCGCCGAGCCCGACGCCCTGGCGCAGTTGGGCGACGCGCACGCCGATGGCCGGCGCCATGGCGATGGCGAACCACCATGGCGCCGCGCCGAGCCCCGCCGACGCGACGATCAGGGCGACCTCGGCGACCGACAGCGCGGCGATGAACAGCCGGTTGCCTCGCGCCGTCAGCAGCACGGCGACGGTGGGCCGGTTGACGCGGGCGTCGCCGTCGATGTCGCGGGTGTTCGAGTAGACGCCGAACAGCAGCGGCCCGAGTCCGAAGAGGACGGCCTGCACCAGCGCGAATCCCGTTGCGCCGCCGGTGATCAGGCCGGTCGCGCACAGCACGAGTCCGGTGCCGAAGCCCGCCAGGAACACCTCCTGCCAACCCCGGTAGCTGATCTTGAGGCCCCACGAGTACTGCACGGCCGTGACCAGGCAGACCGCCGCGAGCACAACTGTCCACACCGGAGCGAACGGAGCGACAAGGATCGCGAGTGTCCACAGTAGAGCACCGAGGATGGCGCTCACCCAGCCGAACCGCACGGCTTGAGTCTGCGTCAGTTCCCCGGTGAGCAACGGTTTCCTGGCGAGTCTGCGGGCCGGGGCGTCCGGGCCGTAGTTGGCCGCGTCGCTGCCGTCGCGGTAGCCGGTGACGTCGTCGAAGGACACCGCCGCCGCCACCACCGCGACCGTGCCCAGGCCGAACAGGGCCAGCGGGCCGAGCGCGGGCGGGCCGAATCCCACCAGCGACCAGGCCAGCGGGAGCGCCAGGTAGTAGTCCCAGACGTCGAGCTTGGCCAGGCGCGCGTAGGCGCCCAGCTTCCCGGACGCGCCGGTGACCGTCGCGGTCATCGCGGTCCGCCGGGGAAGTCGCAGACGGCGTCGGCGATGTGCTCGACCTGCGCGTCGGTCAGGTGCGGGTAGATCGGCAGCGCCAGGGTGCGGGCGCAGGCCAGCTCGGCGTGCGGCCAGTAGCGGCCGGGCGGCGCGTACGGGGCGAACGCGGGCTGGCTGGGCAGCGGCGCCGGGTAGTAGACGTGCGTGCCGACGCCGCGTTCGGCGAGGTGGCGGCGCAGGTCCTCGCGGCGTTCGGCGAGCAGCGAGTAGACGTAGTAACACCGGCCGTCGCGGCCCGCGGGTGGCGGCTGCACACCCCGCTCGACCAGGGCGGCGAACCGCTCGGTGTAGTAGTCGGCGATCTGCGCGCGCCGCTCCAGCCGATCGGCCAGACCGGCCAGCCGGTGGAGCTGGAAGTCGGCCATGATCTCGTCGAAGCGGCTGTTGTAGCCGACGAGGTGGTGCACGAAGCGCTGGGTGCCGTCCTGGCCGTGGTTGCGCAGCATCCGCACCACGCGGCCGATCTCGGGGTCGTCGGTGACCACCGCGCCGCCCTCGCCGATCGTGCCGAACGTCTTGACCTGCACGAAGGAGAACACCCCGGCCTCGCCCCAGCGGCCTGCCGGAATCCCGTCCAGCACACCGCCCTGGGCGACCGCGGAATCCTCGACAAGCCGGATGTCGTGCCGGTTCGCCAGCTCGCGCATGGTGGGCATGTCGGCCATCACCGAGAACATGTGCGCGGGCATGATCGCCGCGGTGCGGCCGGTGATCGCCCGCGCCACCTCGTAGGGCTCGACCACCATCGTCCACGGGTGCACGTCGGCGAACACGGGCGTGGCGCCCACGTTGACCACCGACGCGGCCAGCGGCGCGCAGCCGAACGCGGGCACCACGACCTCGTCGCCGGGGCCGATGTCCATCGCGCGCAGCACCAGCATCAGCGCGGTCGTGCCGCTGCCGCAGGCCACCACGTCGGCGGCGCCGAGCTGCTCGCGCAGGGCGTGCTCGAACCGGGCGGTGCGCTCACCGAGGATGAACTTCTGCTCGTCGGCCAGCCCGATCCGGCGCACCGTCGCCAGCAGCACGTCGCGCTCGCCCGCGAACAGGTCGGGCGGGAAGAACGGCAGCGTCACGGGGTGCCCCCGGTGTAGAACGCGCGGACCAACGCGCACACGCGGTCGAGCTGGGCGTCGGTCAGGTCGGGGTAGAGCGGCAGGGCCAGCGCGTGCGCGCAGGCGGCCTCGGCGTGCGGGAACTCGCCCGCGCGGTGGCCGAGGTCGGCGAAGCACGGCTGCAGGTGCAGCGGCACGGGGTAGTAGATCTCGGTGGTGACGCCATGCACGGCGAGGTACGCGGCCAGCGCGTCGCGGCGGTCGACCTCGATCAGGTAGACATAGAACGCCGGGTCGGTCTCGACCTCGCGGCGGACCACGGTGGGCAGCCTGCGCACGCCGGGGCAGCCGGTCAGCCGCTCGGTGTAGGCGCGGGCGAGCGCGGCGCGGCGGGCGATGTCGGCGTCGAGCCTGCCGAGCTTGGCCAGCAGCACGGCGGCCTGGAAGTCGTCCATCTTGCTGTTGAGGCCGGGCAGCGCGGTCTCGGTGTTGATGCCGGGGAAGTTGTCCAGGGTGTGGCCAAACCGGCCGTGGTGGCGCAGCGCGCCTGCCAGCTCGGCGATCCGGTCGTCGTTGGTGATCACCGCGCCCGCGTCGCCGAGCGCGCCGAGGGTCTTGGTGGGGAAGAACGACAGCACCCCGCCCGCGCCGAGCAGCCCGGCGTGCGTGCCGTCCCAGCGCATGCCGATCGCCTCGGCGCTGTCCTCGACCACGGTGAGCGCGTGCCGCTGGGCGACGGCGGTGATCCCCGACAGGTCCGCGAGCTGGCAGAACAGGTGCACCGGCAGGATCATCCTGGTCCGGTCGGTCACGGCGGCGTCGGCCGCCGCCGGGTCGAGGGCGTAGGTGAGCGGGTCGATGTCGGCGAACACCGGGCGGGCCCGGACCAGCGCCACCGACGAGGCCGAGGCGACGAAGCTGAACGCGGGCACCACCACCTCCTCGCCGGGCGCCAGCCCGGCCGCGCGCAGCAGCAGCACCAGCGCGTCGGTGCCGGAGTTGACCGCGACGACGTGCGCGGCGCCGATCCGCTCGGCGAGCGCGGCCTCGAACTCGGCCACCAGGGGGCCGTGGGAGTACTTGCCCCGCTCGACGACCTCGACGAGGTTGGCCTCGATCGCGGGCCACAGCGCGGCGAAGGTGGCCGCCTGGGTGAAGAAGGGCACCGACGCACCGGGTGCGGCGGCGGCGCCGAGCTCCGCGAGTGCCGCGGCGTGCTCCATGCTGGTCCTTTCAGGACGGATGGGTGAGCGGTGGCCCGAAGCCAACCTAGTCAGTCGGCATTCGTTGGACGGCAACGCAAAACCAAAGATCACACGGTCGTGTGGCGGTGCGCCGTCCGCGTTGACACCGTGCCCGCCCGGGCGCCAGTGTTGAGTCCTGTCCCCTCACCCGCCCCGCCCAGGAGGTCCGGTCGCCATGCTGGGCACGCTCGTCGTGGGACTCGGCCGGGCGGGCACCGGCCTGCACCTGCCGGTGCTGCGCAAGCTCCGGCGCGAGTCCACGGCCCCGCTGAGCCGCGCGCCCGTGGTCGTCTTCGATCCACATCGGACGCTCGCGCCCGCGCCGGACGTCGTGGTGGCCCACTCGCCCGCGCACGCCGCCACGCTCACCGACCCGGCGCGCACCGTGGTGCACTTGTGCACGCCGCCGACCGCCCGGCTGGGTCCGCTGGCCGAACTGGCCGACCACGGGTTCCGGCGCGTGCTGGTGGAGAAGCCGCTGGCCGCCGACGAGCCCGGCCTGCGCGAGATCCTGCGGCTGCGCGAGGCCGCGGGGCTGGACCTGGTGCCGGTCGGCCAGTGGCGGTGCAGCGAGCTGACCAGGCGCGTCCTGGGCGTGCTGCGCGGGCGCAGGCTGGGCGGGCTGCGCTCGATCTCGTTCGTGCAGAGCAAACCGCGCTTCGCCCGGACCGCGGCGGGCGACGACCACCCCAGCGCGTTCGACATCGAGGCGCCGCACTCGGTCGGGCTGGCCCTGCTGCTCGCCGGGCCCGCGCTGGTCACCGAGGCGGGCTGCGGCGACATGCTGATCGGCGACACCGTGTACCCCGACCTGGGCGGCGCGTGGCTGCGGCTGCGGCACGGCAGCGGCGTCCTCACCCGCGTGCACACCGACCTGACCTCGCCGGTGCGCGAGCGGCGGATCACGCTGGAGTTCGACGCGGGCACCGCGGTCGGCCACTTCGCCGCCAGCGACGCCGACGAGTTCGCCCAGCTCCGGGTGCGCAGCCAGGCGGGTGAGGTGCACTCGGTGTTCCGCGACGACTCGCTCAAGGCGTTCTTCGTCCGCGCGTACCGGCATTTCGCGGGCGAGGAGCCGCTGGCCGACGAGCCCGCGACCGGCGCGGCCGTGGTGGAGCTGATCGCCGAGGCCAAGCGGCAGGCGGGCGTGCGCACGGGCGCCGGGGCGCTGCGGTGACCCCGGTCCTCGCGGGGATCGGCGACGAGGCGGGGCCCGCGCTGGCCGACCAGATCGCCGCCGTGACGGGGCTGGGGTGGGACTCGATCGAGCTGCGCACCGTCGACGGCGTGGCCTTGGCCGACCTGGACGGCCGCGCGTTCGACGAGGTGGCGGCCACCCTCGACGCGCACGGGCTGCGCACGGTCTGCGTGGACTCCCGCATCGGCGACTGGTCCAGCACGATCACCGGCGATTTCGGCCGCGACCTCGACGAGCTGCGCACCCTCGCGAGCCGCTGCGCCGCGCTGGGCACCAGGTTCGTTCGGATCATGTCCTACCCCAACGACGGCCTCGCCGAGGCCGAGTGGGAGCGGCGGGTGCTGCGCCGGGTCCGCGCGCTGGCCGGGCGCGCCGAGCAGTTCGGCCTGGTGCTGCTGCACGAGAACTGCGCGGGCTGGGCCGGGGCGGACGCGAAGCGGGTGCTGGCGATGCTCGCGGAGGCCGACAGCCCGGCACTGCGGCTGCTGTTCGACACCGGAAACGGCCTCGCCTATGGGTATTCCGGGCTCGACCTGCTCGCCGAGCTGGTGGAGCACGTGGCGCACGTGCACGTCAAGGACGGCCGCCCCGGCTTGGAAAGTCCTGAGTGGACTATCCCGGGCGCGGGTATCGCACAGGTCACGGACTGCCTGGACCTGTTGGCCCGCAACGGCTATCGCGGCGCGCTGGCCATCGAGCCGCACCTGAGCCTGCGTCCGCACGAACGCGACGGGCGGCCGGGCACCGCGGCGGGGTTCGCGGCCGCGGGCCGAGCGCTGCACGACCTGCTCGGGTCGGTGACGTGGCCGCGCTGACCGCCGCCGACCACGCGCTGCTGCTCCGGCTGCTCGACCTGCCCACGGCGGGCCCGCTGGAGTCCGCCGCGCCCGCGCGGATGTGGGCGGCACAGCGGGAGTACGCGCGGGCCGCCGCGGGGTTCACCGTGCTCCACCACGCCCCCGCCGACCGGGCCGACCTCGACCGGCCGGACGTCCCGGCTGCGGTGCGCGCGGCGGCCGACGAGCCGGGTTTCCTTGCCGGACAGCCGAATCTGGTGCTGCGCCGGGGCCCGGCGCGACCCCGGTCGCGCACGGTGATGTTCAACGTCCACCTCGACACGGTCGCGGGCCACGAGCCGGTGTCCTTCGACGGCACGGTGTTCCGCGGCCGGGGCGCGATCGATGCCAAGGGCCCCGCGGTGGCGCTGCTGGCGGGCATCCGTGACGCCGCCCGGCGGCACCCGGCGATCGGCACCGACGTGTCGGTGCTGGTGCAGGCCGTGTCCGGTGAGGAGGGCGGCGCGATGGGCACGTTCGGCACCCGGCCGCTTGTCGAACACGGCTACGTCGGCGCGCTCAACGTCTTCTGCGAGCCGACCGGCGGGCGCTATCTGCCGCGTGCCACGGCATCGGCCACCGCCCGGGTGCGCGTCGCCGGGTCCGGCGCCATCGACGACCGACCCGGCGACGGGCACAACGCGACCGTGCTGCTGGGGTTCCTGGCCCAATACCTGGCCGTCGAGTTGAGCGGCGGGGCCGGGCAGGCGTGCATCGCGGGTCTGCACACCGGCACCCGGCACAACCGGGTCTACGGCTCGGGCGAGCTGCTGGTGAACCTGGCCTACGCCACCGAGTCCGCGGGCGCGGCGCTCACCGCGACCCTCGACCGCGCGGTGTCCGACGGCCTCGACCGGTTCGGCGCGCGGTTCGCCGCCGTGCCCGATTTCGCCCGCACCGCGGCGGAGGCGTCCTCGGTGACCACAGTGGACTGGCTCAAGCGGGGCCTGCCCACGTTGTGCGCCAACGATCCCAATCTCGACGTGGTGCTGGCGGCGGCGGGTGTGCCGCGCTGGCCCGACGACGAGCCCGCCTTCACCTGCGACGCCATCTGGATGTCCGGGGTGCCCGGGACCGCGACCGCGGTGCTCGGCCCCGGCGACCTCGCCGCCAACAACGCGCACGCCGAGGGCGAGTTCGCCGCGCTGGCCGACCTGACCGCGTTCGCCGGGCAGGTGTCCCGCGTGCTGCGCGCGTTCGCCGATTCTCCGACCGGAACGGAACCCGATGACCGATCTTGACACCGCACCAGCCACCCGGGTCCGCGTCCCCCACGACGCGCTGCTCGACTTCACCACAGCCGTCTTCACCGCCCACCACGTGCCGCCCACCCGTGCCCGCGCCGCCGCCGAAGCCTTGTGCCACGGCGACATCACCGGCACCGACTCCCACGGCCTGGCCAACCTGACCCGGATCTACCTGCCTCTGCTGGAATCCGGCCGCTCGCCCGCCGACGCCGAGCCCAAGGTGCTGGCCGACCGCGGCGCCACGGTGCTGCTCGACGCGGCGGGCGCGCTCGGGCTGTGGCAGGCGGGCGAGGCGATGGACCTGGCCGCGCGCCGGGCCGCCGACTACGGGGTCGGCCTGGTGTCGGTGCGCGGGGCGACGCACTTCGGCTGCGCGGGCCACCACGCGCTGCGGGCGGTGGCGCACGGGATGATCGGCGTGGTCGCGGCCAACTGCGGCCACCAGCGGATCGCCCGGCCGCCGCGCGGGCGGGCACCGATGCTGGGCACCAACCCGCTGAGCGTGGCCGCCCCGGCGGGCGGGCACCCACCGTTCGTGTTGGACATGAGCACCACGGCGGTGCCGACCGGCAAGGTCCGCGCCGCCGCGCGCGCGGGCGAGCCGGTGCCCGCCGGGTGGCTGGCCGACGATCGGGGCGAGCCGGTGACCGACCCCGCGCGATTCGACAGCGGCGAGGCGCATCTGACGTGGCTGGGCGCGCCGGGCGGCGGCGAGTACAAGGGTTTCGGGCTCGGCCTGATGGTCGAGGTGCTGGCCGCGCTGGTGCCCGGGGCCGGACTCGGCCCACCCGCGGCCGGTCCCGCCGCCGACGACGACATCGGCTTCCTGGTGCTCGCCGTCGCGCCCGCCGCGGTGCGCGAGCCCGCAGGCTTCCACCGCGACGCGGACGCGCTGTTCGGTGCGGTGCTCGACTGTCCGCCGGTCGAACTGGGCGAGCCGGTGACCTATCCCGGCTGGCCGGAGGCCCGGCGCGCGGCGGACGCGGCCGCGCGCGGCGTGCCGCTCACCCTGGCGCTGTATGGCGAACTCGGCGAGGTGGCCGACCGGCTCGGCCTCGCGCTGCCCGGAGAGTGCTGATGCGCATCGGGATTGTCGGACTCGGCGTGATCTCCCGGTTCTACCTGGCGGCACTGCGCGAGAACGGGCCGCTGGGCCTGGGCGCGGTGTGCGACGTGCGGCCCGAGGCGCTGGCGCCGTTCCGCGACGAGGTGCCGTGCCTGCGCGACCACCGCGACCTGATCGCCGCGGGCGGGCTGGACGCGGTCGTGGTCACCGTGCCCAACGACCTGCACGCGCCCGTGTGCCGCGACCTGCTCGACGCAGGATTGCCGGTGTGCGTGGAGAAACCGCTGGCCACCCGGCTCGACGACGGCGTGGCGCTGGCCGAGTTGGCCGCCGCGCGCGGCGCGGTGCTGTTCACCTCGTTCCACCGCCGCTACAACGCGCGGGTGCGGGCACTGCTCGACGGACTGCCGCGCGACGTGCCGGTGGCGGCCGTGCGGGTGCGGTATCTGGAGCGGATCGAGGACCACGTCGGCGGCGACCGCTGGTACCTCGACCCCGCGCGCTGTGGCGGCGGCTGCGTGGCGGACAACGGGCCCAACGCCTTCGACCTGGCGCGGATGTTCCTCGGGCCACTCGAACTGTCTGATGTGGACATTCAGCGGGACGAGTCTGGAGTGGACCGTCAGGCCGCGGTCTCGCTGGTCGCCGAGTCGGGCGCGCGGGCGGCGGTGGAGTTGGACTGGAGCCATCCGGGCGAGGTCAAGGACGTCGAGGTCACCCTCGCCGACGGCACGGTCCGGTACGCGGACCTGCTCGCCGGGTTCCCGGGGTTCAAGCAGTCGCTGTGGCACGAGTACGCGGGCGTGCTGCGCGAGTTCGCGCACGTCGTGCACACCGGCGGCGTGGACCGGGCGGGCCTCGCCGCGCTGGCACTGGTCGACGCCGCCTATCGCACCGAGCGCACGGCACTGATCGGAGAGAGGTGACATGGTCGAGGACGGGGACAAGCGGACGGTGTCCGGCGTACTGGTGAAAGTGCTGGTGCACCGCCGAGACGACCGCGGCATGCGGCTGGAGGAGTTCGCCAGCCGGTGCGTGCGGCAGGGCGAGGTGCACGAGTTGGTCACCACCGACCACGGGGTGGGCGACCCCAGCATCGACCGGGTGGGGTTCCTCGGGTTCACCGAGATCGCCCACGGCGGCGTCATCGACCGCGGCGACGAGGTGCACATCGGCGGCCGGTACGTCGGCACGGTGCTGGGCTTCGACTCGTGCCACTTCCCCAACCACTACAACATCCTGATCCACCGGGACGCCCCGGTCACCGGCAGGCAGATCGAACTGACGCCCGAGTCCGCTGTCCATTTCGTCCAATCAGGACAGTCTACATGAGACGCGTGGTGATCGCGGGCGGCAGCCTGGCCGGTCTGCTCGCCGCGCGGGTGCTGCGCGACGTCGCCGACGAGATCGTCGTGGTGGAGCCCGACGACCTGCCCGACGGCCCGCACAACCGCGCGGGCTCCGCCCACGGCGAGCAGTTCCACATCCTGCTCGGCCTGGCGCAAACCCTGTTCGCGCACTGGTTCCCCGGCCTGCTCGACCGCCTGTTCGCCGACGGCGCCGTGCCCTGCGCCACCGACGACGGCCGGATGTTCGTCGACGGCCGGATGCGCCCCCCGATCCCGGGCGACCCGCTGCTGCCGATCCAGCGGCCGCTGTTGGAGTGGCACATCCGCCGCGAGGTCCTGGCGCTGCCCGCCGTGCGGCTCGTCGGCGACCGGGTGGTCGGGCTGACCGCGAACCGTGGCCGCGTCGACGGCGTCCGCCTCGCGTCGGGCGGCTCGATCGGGCCCGCGGACCTGGTCGTCGACGCGACCGGGCGGGCCACCCGGCTCGCGGACTGGTTGCTGCGGCTGGACTTCGAGCCGCCGCCGAAGCGCCGAGTCGGCCTGGATCTCGGTTACGCCACGGCGCTGTTCCACCGCTTCCCAGGCCAGCGCCTCGACGACCTGCTGGCTGTCCACTCGGTACGGTCGGCCGCGTGGGCTGAGCCCGGCGTGAGCTGCGTGGCGCCCGCGGGGCCGGACCGCTGGATCTGCACGGTGTCCGGCTACGGCGCCGACCGCCCCACCCGCGACCAGGGCGAGTTCCGACAGCGGTGCCTGCGGGAGCCCGCGGCCGGGTTCGCCGCACTGGTGCGTGACTGCGCGCCCACCGGACCGGTCGCGGTACACCGCTTCCCGCACAGCCTGCGCCGCGACTTCCACGAGCTGCGCCGATTCCCGGCGGGCCTGGTCGTGGTGGGTGACGCGGTGGCGTCGTTCAACCCGATCTACGGCCAGGGCATGCCGTCGGCCGCATTGCACGCCTCGGCGCTGGGGGCGTGGCTGGCCGGTGGAGAGGACGTGTTCGGCTACTTCCGCAGGCTGCGGGTGCTGGTGGACGCGGCGTGGCAGACCTCGGTGATCGAGGACTTCCGGCTGCCGCACGTGACCGGCGAACGACCGCGCGGCCACCGGCTGATACAGGCGGTGAGTGCCGCCATCAGTCGGGCGACCATGACGGACCCGGTGGTGGCACGCCGATTCGCCGACGTCATCAACATGCGGGCGCACCCGAGCGAACTCCGCCGCCCCGGCATCCTCGGCCGCACCTTCATCAGCGCCGTCACCGCGGGCCGCCCGGGCGTGGAGCGGCCCGATTTCAGGGCATAGGATGGCTGGCCCGGCCGTCGAGGATCATCGTGATTGGACGCCAGTGAGCGAAAAGTCAAACCTGAGCAGGGTCGCGGCGGCGTTCTTCCGCGACCGGGTGAGCGGACGCGCGGCGGTCGCCACGGCCGTGTTGCGCATCGTGACCGGCCTGTTCTTCGTGCTCGCCGCGATCCCCAAGTTCGCCGCCCACGACTTCGAGTTGGCCGAGTTCGCGCGGTTCGGGCTCCCCGAGTCGAGTGCCCTGGTCTACCTGGTCGGCCTGCTGGAACTCGGCGGCGGGCTCATGCTGGTCCTGGGCGTCGGCACCAGACTCGCCGCCCTCGGCCTGGCGGTGAACATGGCGGGCGCGATCGCGACCGCCGGAGTCAAGGTGGGCGGTCCGTTCCACCTCGGCGTGGCACCGGCCCTGCTGCTGGCGATGGTCTTCCTGCTCTGGGCAGGCCCGGGCGTGGCCGCACTGGATCGGCGGCTGGCGGCCGGAATCGGGTAGCCGGGCTGGTCCATTTCGGACAGACCGCTGCCCCCGAGGGAGTCCCTCGGGGGCAGCGGTCCGCGCGGGCGGCCGCGTCAGCGACCCAGCAGGGCGATGTCGTGCTTGCCCTGGTGGTAGTCGCGCACCGCGCTGACGAGTTCCTCGACGGTGAGCTGTCCGCTGCCGTCCTTGTCGATCTTCCTGAACGCGTCGTCGGCCTGGCGCTGGTCGACGCCGACGGCCTGCATCCACCGCTTGAACTCGGCCTGGTTGACCTCGCCGTCGCCGTCGGTGTCGCACAGGTCGACGATGGCCTCGATGGTCGGCCGCAGGTTGCGGTCGAACCCGGCGTCACCGCCCTCGACCAGTTCCCGCTCCGACACCTGGACGAACTGCTCCAGGCTGATCTTGCCCTGGCCGCCGACGTTCGCCTTGCCCGCCAGCTTGTCCCACATGCCGAGGTACGCCGACAGCAGGGCCCGCGCCTTCGGCGAGTTGTCCGGCTCGCCGAACGACTTCAGAATTCGCCGCGCTTCGGTCTCGTAGTCCGACCTGTCGATTGTCCCGTCTCCGTTGCTGTCCCAGAGTTCGAAACGACGCTTGAGGCGGCTGTCCTGGACGCTAGCGGTCACGACCGTGCTCCTTCGGATTGTGCGAGTTCCTAAGGTGGAGCCGAGCGGGTTGACGCCCTTCGGGAAGGCTCCGTGATTCCGACACTAGCAACGGCGGCGGCGGTGTCCACCGGTTTGACCAGCCCTTTTCGGGTGTATCGCAAGTCAGCCGATCGAGATACCTGTGACCGGCCCGCCGCGAGTACGATTTGCGCACCGTGAAATTGTCCGGTCAACAATTCACCCGGCAGGTCGCGCGAACACCACGCGGCCCCGCCGCCCGCCACTTACCGATAGGGTGAAATTACGTACCCGAATCGGCGACTGCGAGGGTGCCGGAATACGGCAAACATGGACGTCACGATCCCCGCAAACCCAGGGAGGAAAGCCATGCGGTTCGCACGTTCGGCACTCGCGGCGGTGTTCGCCCGCGCCGGGGCCACCACCGCAGGCAGCTTCCGCGCGTGAGCGCGCCGACGGAATGCCGCACCGCGGACCTGGTGGTCGTCGGTCTCGGCTATGTGGGGCTCCCCCTGGCCAGGCGGGCCTGCGCCGCCGGGCTCGCCGTCGTGGGCGTCGACACCGCGGGCGTCGTGGTCGACGGGCTGAGCGCCGGGCGATCGCACGTGCAGGACGCCGCCGACGCGGACATCACGGCCATGCTGCGCCGCGGCTTCACCGCCACCGCCGACTTCACCGCGGTGTCCACAGCGGACACGGTGGTGATCTGCGTGCCGACCGGGCTGGTCGACGGCGAACCCGACCTGCGCGCGGTGATGGCCGCGGGCCACGCCGTCGCCGCGCACCTGCGGCCGGGCACGCTGGTGGTGCTGGAATCCACCAGCTACCCGGGCACCACCGAGGAGGTGCTGCTGCCCATCCTGGAGTCCGCGGGCCTGGCCGCCGGGGTCGACTTCAACCTCGCGTACTCACCGGAGCGGATCGACCCGGGCAACGGGGAGTACGCGCTGGAGAACACCCCGAAGGTGGTCAGCGGGCTCACCCCGGTGTGCGCCAAGCGCTGCGCGGCGTTCTACGAGGAACTGGTCGATTCGGTGGTCGTGGCGGCCGGGCTGCGCGAGGCGGAGACGGCCAAGCTGCTGGAGAACAGCTACCGGCTGGTGAACATCGCGCTGGTCAACGAACTCGCCGTGTTCTGCGACCGACTCGGCGTCGACGTCTGGGATGTGCTGCGCTGCTCGGCGACCAAGCCGTTCGGCTTCCAGCCGTTCTCCCCCGGGCCCGGCGTCGGCGGCCACTGCATCCCGGTCGACCCGCGCTACCTGGCGAACCGGGCGCGCGCGGAGGGGCTGCCGTGCTCGATGATCACCACGGCGCAGGAGGTGAACGCGGGCATGCCCGGCTACGTGGTGCGGCGCGCCCGCGACATCCTCGCCCGCGACGGCGGCCGGGTGTACGGGTCGCGGGTGCTGCTGCTCGGGGTCACCTACAAGGCGGATGTCGGCGACCTGCGACAGTCGCCCGCGATCGGCGTCGTGCGGCAGTTGCGCGCCCTGGGCGTCCGGGTCGCCTATCACGATCCGCACGCCGATCAGTTCACAGTGGACGGTGTGCCGGTGGCTGGCGAGTCCGATGTGGACGCCGGGGTGCGGTCGGCCGATCTGGTGGTACTGCTGCAAAACCACCGCTGCCTCGACCTCAGCCGAATCGCCCGCACCGCCCGCGCGGTCCTCGACACCCGCGGCCAGATGGACGGCGACCGCGTCGAACGACTGTGACCGGCGGCCGGGGGGGCCGTAGTGGGGGGCAACCCGCGCGGACACAGCCGCCGTAAGCGGCCCCCCGCGGGGGGGTCAGCGGCGCCGCGCTGTCCGCCAAGGGCCAGCTCTACACCCTGGACGCGGGCTCGGGGAACGCCACCGCCGTCGGCGCCCCGGTCG